>JAYTFO010000206.1:0-3470 GCA_043734305.1 Acidobacteriota bacterium
CCACCCAGACGAAAAAATCCCCAGCGCCCTCGACGCCCTGCTCCAGGCCGTTGCCTATTACAAGCTCCACGGCATCACCATTCAGCGCCTCCGCACCGATCGCGGCTCCACTTACCGCTCCAAACTCTTCGCCGCCACCTGCCAGGAGCTCGGCCTCAAACACCGCTTCACCAGACCTTATCGTCCGCAGACCAATGGCAAGGCCGAGCGCTTCATCCAGACCATCACCCGCGAGTGGGCCTACGCACGTTCTTATGACTCCAGCGACCGCAGAGCAAGCTTCCTTCCCTATTACCTGCATGACTATAACTTCCATCGTCCTCACTCCGCTCTGAACTCCATGCCTCCTAGCTCCAGACTCCCCAATACTGCGGACAACGTGTCAAGGCGCAACAGTTAGGCATCAGGTGGAATGGGGGGCCGACTTTAGAAACGAGAATTTAGGGCACGCAAACTCTGGCTGGAAACTCCGTTTCGTAGCTGGCAGGATCGGAGCTATGTCGATGCGTTGCCAACATTATCGAGTTCATGCGCGTCCGAAAAAGAACCGGCGGAGCTGGCGGAATTGCGCCGGGGCTGGTGCCTCGGAGGAGAGGGGTTTCGGGAGCTGATGTTGCGGGTGCTCGATGGTGCTGCGGGGAAGCTGCGCAGTCCGCGGGTCTCGCCGCGGGATGCGAGTGTGGAGCGCGATTACGGATTGGCTGGAGCGCAACGAATACTGGAGGACGGTTGGCGTGATCTGGGTTTGAAAACAGAACAACTGCCGGATCTCAAGAAAGGGGATGTGCGCAAGGCGGCGCTTGCCGTGAGGCTTCGCACAATGACGGCGGTGTCCAACGCGTGGATTGCCGGGCAGCTTCATTTGGGGCACGTAAGTCGCGTGAACCAATGCGCGCGAAAACCGTCCCGCCGGACCTGCTGAGAAAGCTGTAGAAAGCCCGGGGCGAATGAGCGTAATTCTCGATTCTAAAGCTGACCCCATTCCCCCGTTCTAAAGGAGTTTGCTGACAGCGAGCCTTACGATAAGGGGCGAATTCTCGGACGGGCTACGTTTGAAATCGGCTCTATCCTAGTATCACCCGAAATGATCGCGGGCCAGGTGTCCAAGCTGCAATTCATTGAGAAATTTCTGGCGGCGGCCCCAAAGTTTCTGAAGGCAGGCCAGGTCGCGAAGCTCACGGCCGAACTCGCTCCGATGAAGGCGGCCTTTGAGTCAGACGCCGTTTTGCTGGCCGCCAAAGCCGCCGGCAAGACCAACCATGCGAGAGAAACGATCATTGAGCTGGAACTGCTCGTCGAGGCGGAATTCGCTGCCAAGAAAGTGTCCAGAGCGGATTTGTACATAGAGTATGTTCAAAAGACCGTTGCAAAAGGACAGGCCTTTCCAGGATTTGAAATCGCCTATGGTGCGCAGAACATTGTGGTAAAAGACTTGGCTGACGTGGCAGCGGGAAAACTCACCTTCGACAAACTCAAGTATTACGAGCAGTGGAAAGAACTGTTTGCATCCATCGGACTCAAACAGGATGGCTGGGAGTTCCATCATCTTATTGAAAAGCAGTTTTGGCAAAAGTTGATGCCGGGTGTGGATTTGCCCCCAGGGCCGGCGATACCTCTTTGGGGCCGAATAACGAGCCCATCACACGCAGAATATGGCCCTGCTCACCAAGGCGCAGGCAGCACAGGTTTGGCTGACAGAATCCGGGATATTGTCAGGGCGGATATGTCAGACAAACAAGCGCTTGATGCATTGAAGGAGCTTTACACAAGCCCAGAATATTTACATCTCAACATGTGGGCCGCGACGAGAGATTGGTTGAAAACAAATCTTCCAGCGGTTAAAAAGACGTTGGTTCCGAATTAAAGGTATTATTGTGCCGACAATTACAATCGAATTTACAATTGAACATGCGCTCGAGCGCCAACCGACATTCGCCACGCGGGTAAATCTTGCTAACCTAGATGACTTTTGGAAAATTGTCGATTTGGGATTTCCTGATACAATGCTTGTGAAGTATGGTAATGTAGGTGGAAGAATTAAGGTGCATACTGACCTCGCAGATCCCCGCCTCTCGATGGTATTCGAGATTCTGGCGAATAACGGTTATCGCCCCTCACAGCGCAGGATCACGACGCCCGCTGCCTGCGAATGTGAGTTTGAAGTAATTAAGCACCGGACGTATTCGGAAGAGGAGATAGCTTCGTCGCCACTCCTCATGCTGAAGCCGAGGCCAAATGATGCCGTGGCGAACTGGTGTGGCGGAGACGACGATCACGGCTGGATTGCCGAGGCGGGCAAGTTCCTCAAGAAGAAATTGGAAATCGGCCGTTTCAATATATTCCCAGGCCTGTTGCTAGGATCGGGTCTGCATCATGTTCTGGAGCAATCCGATTTGGTGGGACTCGAATTCATTCCGATTCGCTATGACCATCCCGAGCGAGCGTCACGGCAGTTGTGGCAATTCGGGCACAAGGTTGTGATGCCAAGATGTCTCCTACCTCGCCAGGACGACGATGGCTCGGATTATGTTGATGGCGTGAGCCATGCGGCATATTGGGATGATGGCGGATACTTGCCACCGGAATTGCGCTTTGTTCGCAGAGAAGTAGAAGCCCTCGGTAAGTTCGACATAGCACGGACCAAAGAAAAAGCCGGGAATAATCCTCCGCTCTCCCGCTCCGAGGTCATCGTCTCGCAGCGCTTCCGTGAGTTCCTAGAGAAAGCGAAGATCAAGACCATCGAATACGTCCCGGTACGGCTTATCGACTGAGCTCTTTGACTTGCCTCGCGGTTGGCGCTTGCCATTTTCACCGGCCCGCTACCACTGCCCGCCGTAACCAATCTCCGCCTACCAATTTGCGCCGCCTACGGCTTACGCCAGCCGCCCGGTGCTGTCGCCGAAGCGCTCGACGGGCGGCAGGTGCAGGTGGTCGAGCAGGGTAAGGAAGAGGTTGCACATGGGCGCGGGCTCGAGGCTGCGGAACTGGCCGGGGGTGAGCGCGCCGCCGCCGTGGCCGGCGAGGACGAGGGGGAGGTTGTGATGGGTGTGGCGGTTGCCGTCGGAGTTGCCGCAGCCATAGACGATCATGGAATTGTGCAGCACGGAGGTGCCGTCGGCGTCTTTGGTGGCGTCGAGTTTTTCGAGGAACCAGGCGAATTGCGCGGCGTAGAACTGGTCGATGAGCGCGACCTTTTCGATCATCGCGGGGTCGTTGCGGTGGTGGGAAAGCGCGTGGTGGCCTTCGGGAATGCTGAGTTCGGGGAAGGCGCGGTTGCTGCCGTCGTGGGCGAGGAGAAAGCTGGCAACGCGGGTGCTGTCGGTGGCGAAGGCGAGCGCGAGCATTTCATACATCAGCCGGATGTGCGTGGCGTAGTCGGCGGGGATGCCGGCGGGCGTGTCCACGGCGGGGTCGGGCGTGGTGCCAAATTGCTCGGCGCGGGCGATGCGCTGCTCGATCTCGCGGATGTT
>JAYTFO010000207.1:0-9137 GCA_043734305.1 Acidobacteriota bacterium
TGCGAAGAAATCGAGTCAAGCGCGCGCAGATACAGATGGGTGCCGCTCGGTCCATTCGCAGAAAACACAACATAGCGCCCGTCCGGAGAGAGCACCGCCGGCCCGGCGTTGTCACCCGACAAATTGAACTGCATCTTGTCCGGTGGATTGATTTCCGCCCTCAATACCGGCAGTTGCTGCTGATTCGCCAGATACGCCAACACCAGCGCGGACGCGGCCACCACGCCCAGAATCGCCGCCAGGCCCCACGCCCACGCATTTCCACGCCTGCGCGGTGGAGCGACCACCGCCGTCGCGCACGCCTGCGATCCGCTTTCGGCGATCTGCTTCAATTGGAGCTTTACATCGTGTACCGTCTGCCAGCGCTCGTCGGGATCTTTCGCCAGACAGGTTTTGACCAGGCGTTCGAGCGCGGGCGGGGTCATCGGTTGCATGGAAGAAATGGGAGCCGGGTCGCGCTCCAACACCGCCGCCATCGCGCTCGCCGCCGTCTTGCCCTCGAACGCCCGCTTGCCGGTTAACATTTCGTACAGCACTGAGCCAAGCGCGAAAATGTCCGAGCGTGCGTCCGCCTCTTTCCCTTCCACCTGCTCGGGCGCCATGTACTGGAACGTTCCCACCACCGTGCCCTGCGCAGTCAGCGGATGGCTTCCCGGCGGCGTGGTCAGAGTTGCCGTGAGGCCGGAGGTCGCAGCCGCGTTCGCGGACGAGTTCGCGACCGACGCCTTCGCTAATCCAAAGTCCATCAGCTTGGCCCCGCCCTTGGTCAGCATGATGTTGCCGGGCTTCAGATCGCGGTGTACCACGCCGCTGCGATGCGCTTTCTCCAGTCCCTCACAAATCTCGATCCCGTATTTCAGAACCTGATCGACCGGCAGCGCACCCTTGCTCAATCGCTCCGAAAGCGTTTCGCCTTCCAGATATTCCATCACCAGGTAATCGATCCCATCCTGGTGGCCAACATCGTAGAGCGTGCAGATGTTGGGATGGTTCACGGAAGAGATCGTCCGCGCTTCCCGGTCGAAGCGCTGCTTGGCTTCGGGGTTCTCAGAAAGATGAGAGGGAAGAATCTTGACCGCTACGATGCGGTCGAGGCGCGTGTCGCGCGCGCGATACACTTCTCCCATACCGCCGGCGCCGAGCGGCGATTGAATTTCATAAGGACCGAGCTTCGTACCAGAGGAGAGGGCCATCCGTGGGCGCAATTATATAGTTCCGAGCGGCATCCCGTTCGCCAGGCGGGTTCTTTGATTGTTCTTTGATTGCGCTACCCACTACGGGGCTGTCATCACCTGATATTGCTCAATCTTCCCGTCTGGCAACGTACGCTGCCATATCTGTAGATTTTGTTTCGCGAAGTTCGCGACAAACAGGCGAAAAGTCATGCCGCCCCGCTCGCTGCGCCGACTCTGCGTAAACGACTGGGGCGCTCCGAGTCCAGCAAAGCCCGAAGCCAGATCCTTCAACGCCTGCTCGGAAAAATATGCATTCGCGTTGTCGCTGAACAGCGCCCGATTGATCCGGCCATTCTGCAAATCTTCAAAGATGGCGCGGGCCTGCGCTTCGTCCTTGGTCGTATCTTCCTGCGTGAAGAGCAGCGGTGCAATCTTCTTAGCGATCTCCTCAGACGCACCGACCGCATCCTGATTCGTCAGCACCACCACCGCCGCGCGATCGTCCGGGAAGACAAAATTTGCGGACGTGAACCCCGACACCTCTCCTCCGTGCTCCAGTGTGCGACGGGAGAATTCACGTTGTACTCCGATCCCCAGTCCGTAGTTGGTCGCCACTCCGTTCTTGAGCACGATCGACGTTTCCAATTCGCGATAAGAAGCCGGCTTCAGCAGTGTCTGATCGATCACGCTGATATCCCATTTCGCCAGATCCTCTGCCGGCATGGCCAGTTCGCCCGCCGCAAAAAGCCATCCTCTTCCTTCTTTGGGCGCGACGCGCAGCGGCCCCAGTCCATAGCGCGTATAACCAGTCGCATCCGTCTCGGTCAACCGTTGCTGGTCGATGTTCATCACGCTCTTCATTCCCAGCCGTTCAAAGATGTGCTTGCTCAGAAACTCCAGCAGGGGAGTCCCGCTCGCCCGTTCCACAATCAGACCCGAAACTACGTAGCCGGTGTTGCTGTACTGCCACTGCGTTCCCGGATCAAAATCCAGCGGCTTGCGTGCCCACAGATCCAAAATCTTGTCGGCCGTGATCGCCTGCAGCATGAACGGAGGCACATAATCCTGTGGCCAGTAGTCCTGATATCCCGATGTATGCGACAGCACTTGCCGGATCGTAACTTCCTTGGCGCGCGTCAAGTCCGGGATAAAGCGCGCCACCGGGTCATCCAACGAAAGCTTGCCCTGCTCCGCCAGCATCAGAATCGCGACCGCGGTGAACTGCTTGCTGATGGACCCGATGCTGTAACGCATCTCAGCCTTCGCCGCCACTCGCGGCTCGATGCGTGCGTCGCCATAGCCCTGCAGGTAAACGATCCGTCCATCCTGCACGACGGCAACCGAAGCACTCGGCACGCCCGTTGCCGACAAAACCTGCTGCGCCGCCGCATCGACCTTCGCGCGGATCTCCGGCGCCAGCGTGGTTTCGGCCAGCGCCAGCGAAGCGCTCAGCAACAACGCAGCCACACCGACACGATTACGGACAGCGATAAACATTCGCATCAAAACGCTCCAAGAAGGATTTCGGGCCGAAGTGTAGCACGTGGATTCGGGAGGGCACGACTTCACAGGCTGCGGAGTGTCATACCACAATAGAAATGTCCCCTGGTTACGAGTGAGGAGAGAAGGCTGGGGTACGCATGTTTTCGTAGCCTTGTCTCCAGGGATGATTCTTCGGTGCGGGTGAGTGGCGGACGACTGGTTTGGGGGAAGGGAGCACGAGGGAAGGGGCAGCGCTCCTTCCCTCGCTCGGCACTGTAGAGGCCGCCTTCAGTTCGCGAAAGGCAAGACGTTGGCCACGATAGTGAATGGCGATTTCTCCCGCTTCGTTCTCCCGCACCAGCACACGGCTCTTGGCCGGGGCCCAGTGTTGGCTTTGCCGTTCCAGTTGCAGACAGCGATTGTTGTAGCGCACCACCCAGTCTTCGCTCACTACGCGTTCCTCCTCCAGCCAGAACACCTCGTCCAGTTGCCGTGCCGTGGGCCGACGCCGGTGATAGTCGGCTTCGGCCGCCGCCGGCCGCGCGTAACGCCGGTTGTGTTCGGCCAGATAATATTTTTCCAAATAGCGATTGGCTTGGTCGTAGCTGGCGATTCCGGCCAGTCGCATTTTCTTCACCATCCGGTCCTGATGCGTGCTGTGTCCGCGTTCGATGCGTCCTTTGGCCTGTGGCGAACTCGCCGGGATGATGCGAATGTCCAGTTTCTGACACATCCGTCCGAACTGCGTCAGTGGAACTTTCCCCTCCCGCTGTTCGCGGGCCGTGGCCGGGCGTACGTACACGTTTTTCCAGTCCGTGTAGAGGGCGCGCGGCACGCCGTACCTCTCGATCCAGCCGCGCAGCACGCCCGCCGCCGCCCACGTCGTCTCCTCCGACGAGAACCGCCCCGCCACCGTGGTGGTCGCGTCATCGACCATGTCCAGAAAACACCCGCGCGGGCCGCGCTCTTCCAGCCACTCATGAAAACTGCCGTCCATCTGCACCAGTTCCCCAAAATGCGCTTTGCGTTCCCGCCGTTGCCGATACGGCTTCCGTCGCCGCTTCCGCTTCCACAACCCCGCCTGCTTCATCCATCGCCGCAGCGTTTCCGCCGGCACGTGCAACCCGTCTTCGCTCGCCAGGTGCTCCGACGCCAGCGTCGGTCCAAAATCACCGTACCGTTCCTCCACCCGCCGCAACACCGCTTTGCGAAACTGCGTTCCGTACGCCCGATGCGACGGCCGTCCGCAGTTTCCATGTTGCAGCGCCTTCGCTCCGCTTGCCCGATAGCGCGCCCAGATCCGCTTGCCTTGCCGATAGCTCAACTCCAGCAACTCGCTCGCTTCTCGCAGCCGTAAGCTTCCCGCCTTCACCCGTCCCATCACCTCGGCACGGCTCAACTCTTCCCTGCTCATTTCCGTTCGCCCCAATCTGAGTTCCTCCTGTCCGAGGTAACTCTAAAAGGGGTCATTTCTAATGTGGTTCCAGGGGGACACTTTTAATGTGGTTCAACACTTCACAGGCTGCGGAGGAACTCGCGTTGCTCTTGGTTTTGGGTGGAGCAGCGGTTTACCGCTGCGATATATCCTCTATTTTGAATCCGGCTTTAGCCGCTGCGGTAGCGCAGTTCAGGTGAAAACGACTTTTGCAGCAGCCTGTTCTCTCGTGCCGCTGGCTTTGCTTTGAAGGGGTACAGCTTCAGCCGTACCGTCAGAGACAAAAACATTTTGGGCTTTAGCCCCCACTTCATGTTCTCGCTCCACAATGCTAGCCTCTACCGATGCGCATCGTGCGGCCCGTCCGAACCATCCCGATATTGCTGATGACCATCTTCGCAGCGGCCGTACCCGCGAAAGCGCCCGTCCACTGGGCCTTGACCCACCAGCCCGCCCGCGTCGTCAACGGAACGCCTGTCCTGTTTCGCGTGACCACTCCTGCATCGGCTCGCACCGTTACAGCCCAATGGCTCGACCACGAAATTTCTTTCACCTTCGACGCGACCCAGAAAGCCTGGTTCGCACTCGCCGGCGCCAGCCTCGAAACCAAGCCCGGCGCCTATCCCATAGAACTTCGCGCCGAGATGAACTCGGGACCCGCCCTTACTTACAAGCAGGAAATCGAGGTGCAGAAGCAGCGCTATCCCAAAGTGATCGTCTTGAAAGTCCCCCAGAAGTTCACTGCGCCCGACCCCGAACAGTTGCGCGTGATCGACCACGACAAGCAAGTAAAAGCCGAAGCCTTCAAGACCCTCACTCCCGAGCGCGAGTGGAAAGGTTTATTTCAGCGTCCCGTCACCGCCGAGATTTCCGACGTCTTCGGCGTGCAGCGCGTCTTCAACGGCGCCGTGCAAAGCACGCATCAGGGACTCGATTTTCGTGTTCCCGCGGGCACGCCAGTTTTGGCCGTCAATGCAGGCACCGTGATTCTCGCGCAGCCTCTTTACTTCGAAGGCAACTGCATCGTGATTGACCACGGCCAGGGACTGCTCACGCTCTACCTGCACCTCTCGGAGATGCGCGTCAAAGACGGGGACCACATCACCAAGGGCCAACTCATCGGACTCAGCGGAGGCACCGGTCGAGCCACCGGCCCTCATCTTCATCTGGCTGTGCGTTGGCAAGGGATCTACTTGAACCCAGAGGGGTTGCTTGCGCTCCCGCTGCCCTGATGAGCCTTCGAAACTGACTACTGCACGCTCGCAAGTCAATCGCTCGCGCTTGATTTTGTTCCTGCAGCTATCCTGTTTTCGTAACAAGGCTCCAACATGGAAGAGATTGCGTTGCGATTCTCGCCCGCGCCGGACTATATTGCTCGCGTTGATCGACAGAAGCGATCCGGGGAAGACGCTTCAAGGGTTGGTCGATCAGAGTTAGTGCGGGAACTCGAGGGCCCCCTCGCGGGTTCCCGCCTTTCCAGATTCTTAAGACACACGGCTCCCCAGCGCCGGTTCCGGACCGCTCGCGGCCATCTCTTCCGCTTCCCAAACTCCATCGCGAAACGTGACGTTCCGTCCCGAAATCGCCGGGATGCGCTCGCCGGTTACAACAATCCCCACCAGGTTCAGCGGATCGGCCGCTGCAATCGTAACCCGCTCCCCGCTGAGCGGAAGCTTGCGCGTAGCGCGCAGCGATTCCACCGCCACCGGAAGCGCAAACTGCTCTCCCAGGAATCCATCGATAAACCGCCCGCCCCGCACCTCGCCGCGATCTTCCAATCGACGAAAGCCAATCTGCAATTCCCGCCAGCGCGGCAAGTTGGTCTCCCGCACCAGCAGATCGCGGAACACCACGCCATAGCGCCGCAGCAACATCCAGCAGCAGGACTCAACTGCACGGTCGCGATCCGCGCCTTCACTGTGCAGCAACGACCACCGCCCTGCCGCGTGCCGAGGCCGCCGCACTTTTTCCAACGCGCTTCCCGTAGCATTCTTCGGCGTCACCAGCGCCCGCAGATTCTCGAATCCGTCCGCCGTCACCAATCCCGCCGCCACCAGTTCCCACAACCCAGTCTCGACTTCCGCCTTGAGTTTTCCCGTCGCGCGCACCATGTCCGGAAAGAAAAGCGCCCCTCGCTGCTGCAATAATTCCAGCACCGACCGCGCCACCGGACTTAAAATCGACGCCACTGACTCATCTCCTCCCGGATGCCGTGGCTGCATCCAGTCCGCGTCGTCGCGCACAAAAAATGCAATCGGCGCCACCCGAGTCGGAATCACGCGCCTCCGCCGCTCCTGTCCCGGCTCGCCACTCGCTCCTCCCGAGTCGACCGTAGCCGGATGCGGCGAAAGCCGTCCCCACCCCACCGCTCCCGCCAGGCAAAGCTGATCCAGATGCGCCGGATCGTAGCTCGTGATCCTTCGCCCGAGTACAAACCGCTCCCACGCGCTCGCCGGAATTTCAAATCCCTGTAACTGACGCAGCACCTCAAGCGTTCCATGCTCTCCACGCATCTGCGTCCCCGGAGCAAGATGTTGCCAGCGCAACAGCCAATTCATAAACTGCGCAGAAGTCACCGGCTCAATTTGCTTGCGAAGAGTAGCAACCGTCAGCCGATGAATCCGGGCCAGCAACCGCCGCTCACACCACTCCGTCTCCCCGGGAAAACTCGATGTTGCACTTGTTTTTGGGTGGCGCAGCGGTTCACCGCTGCGATAAGGGATTTGTTCTAGCCCCGGCTTTAGCCCCCGAGGTCGGAACGTGCCGCGAAGAATCGCCCCGCTCGCTTCCAGCCGCAACAAAGCCTTCTCAATCTCCGCAGCCGCCAGCCCCAACATCGCGCCCAGCTCCGAAGCCGTCGTAGGACCAACGTGTGCCATCCATCCCCGCACCGTCGCCAAAACAGCGTCGTCAAAATTCATAGTAGAGACCGGGCTTGCCCCGTCTCCCGTTGCGTCAATCGCGGGGCCGCGAACCGGAGACGCGGCAAGTCGCGTCTCTACCGCTAATTCCTGCCGATGCAAAGCCGCAAACATCTCCGCCCGCTCCGCCGCCACCCAGAAGCGACGAGACCCAGATTCCGAAGGCACCTCCGCCACAAACGCTCGCCGCTCACTCTGCAACCGCTCAAAAAAATACTCCCACCCATCTGCGACTTGTCTTTCCTGAGAACTGAGACCCGAAAACTGAGAACTGGTTTCCTCCGGCACCATCACCAACGTATGCAACGCATCATGCAACTCATCGGCGTCGCGCACATCCGGCCACGCTTCCGCCTGTACCTGTTCGATCGCCGCCGGATCGAGGGCTCCCACCTCCTCCAGCACCGCTGCCGGCAACACGCGCCGCATCTCGACCGCCCGCGCTCTTCGTTCCTCGAGAGGTGCATCATCGAGATAAGCGTATGGATTCGCATTCAGAATTTCGTGCGAGAACTGCGACGGCACCGGCGTATCCACCGCGATACATCGGATTCGCCCTTCTTCAATCCCGCGCAAAACCTCGCGCAGCCCGTCAATGTCCATCGCCTCGGTGAGCACGTCTTTCATCACTTCATTCACGAGTGGATGGTCCGGGATCTTGATATCCCCTTCGATATTTTCCTGACAAGCCGCTACATCCGGGAACACCGCAGCCAGCAGATCGTCCGAGCGCATGCGCTGAATCTGCGGAGGAACTTTCTTTCCTCCCTGAAAACGCAACAGCGCGAGTGCCCGTGTTGCATCCCAGCGCCAGCGCGTTTGAAACACCGGAGCGACCAGAGCCGCCTGCTCCAATATTGGCGGCATAGTCTCGGAATGCAAAAAATGAAAAACATCCGCCAGCGGAAAACTATGCTGCTCCGCGAGCGCGATGTTGATGCCATTGTCGGTAGCCGCCGCCTGCAGTTCGAAATTAAATCCACGGCAAAAACGTTTGCGCAGCGCCAGCCCCCACGCTTTATTGATGCGCCCTCCGAACGGCGCATGGATCACCAGTTGCATCCCGCCGCCCTCGTCAAAGAAACGCTCGGCGATAATCGTGGTCTGCGTAGGGACGTCCCCCAACACCGCGCGTCCTTCGAGCACGTATTGAATCAACTGCTCCGCGCCCGAAACATCGAGCCCGCATTCTTCGCCCAGCCAAACCACCAATTCGCCGACCGCCGGAAGATTTCGCCAACCCTCCACCGGCACCACGCCCGCCAAACGATCGCTGATCTCTTTACGCAATAATCCAAGCTGCTCGGACAACTCCGCCGTTCGCGCCGGAGCCTCGCCCCGCCAGAAGGGAACTGTCGGCGGCGCGCCCTTCGCGTCCTCCACCAGCATGCGCGACGATCGCCCTTCCACCCGCCGGATACGCCACGAAGTATTTCCCAGCAGCATGATGTCGCCCGCCATGCTTTCGACGGCGAAGTCCTCATCCACGGTTCCGACCGACCCACCGTCCGGCTCCGCAACCACCGTGAACAAAGCGTTGTCTGGAATAGCGCCGCCGCTCGTGATTGCCGCCAGTCGCGCTCCCCGCCGCGGCCGCAGCCTCCGATTGATGCGGTCATGATGCAGATAAGCCCCGAACCGCCCTCGCTGTGCCGCAATCCCTTCCGAAAGCATCTCCACTACCCTGGAGTAAGTCTCCCGAGAAAGATTGCGATACGGATAAGCCCGCGTGATCAACGCAAATAATTCATCCTCATCCCACCCGTCTTGTGTAGCGCCGGCGTCTCGCCGGCTGTCGTGGGGGCGTCCCGCCCCCACTTCCGAAGTTGAAGCAGTGTCGCGAGTACCCGCGGAAACACCCGCACCACCCGCAGCCGCGCAGCACGCCACAATCTGCTGTGCCAGCACATCCAGCGAACACTCCGGAAAAATCAGCCGATCCAATTTCCCCGACCGAATCCCCCGCACCAGCACTGCGCATTCCGCCAGATCGTCGCGCGTAGTAACGAAGAACCGTCCCTTCGGAACCGCGCCGCGCCAGTGACCGCTGCGTCCCACCCGTTGCAGCGCCACCGCAATCGATCGCGGAGAACTGATGTGGCACACCAGATCCACCGTGCCCAC
>JAYTFO010000208.1:0-2946 GCA_043734305.1 Acidobacteriota bacterium
TGCTGACCTATCTGAGCGGCGACAAGGCCACCGCGCTCTCGGAGCTGCAAAGGGCGCGTCAACTGGATCCGAATTTCCAGAAGCAATTCGAAACCGTCACAAAGGCGCGGCCGCGCTATAAGCCGCTCCTCGAGGATAAAGAGTTTCTACGCCAGTTGTTCCCGGCCAGCCCGTAACGATCGCCTTTTCCGAGTAACACTCTCCGCAGGCGTCCGTCTACCAGATGCATATGGCAACTACCGCGTCAGACGTACTCATCGAAACGATCCAGGAGTGGGGCGTCGAGGTCGTCTTCGGACTCGCCGGTGACGGCATCAACGGCATCATGGAAGCGCTTCGCAAGCGCCAGGACCGCATCCGCTTCATCCATGTGCGCCATGAGGAAGCCGCCGCGTTCATGGCGTGCGCTTACGCCAAGTTCACGGGTAAGTTGGGCTGCTGTCTGGCAACCTCCGGCCCGGGCGGCATCCATTTGCTGAACGGATTGTACGATGCCAAGCTGGATGGCGCGCCGGTGCTCGCCATCACTGGACTGCAGTTTCACGATCTGGTGCACACGCACACCCAGCAAGATGTCGAGCTCGACAAACTCTTCATGGATGTAGCCGTCTACAACTGCCGCATCATGGGACCCGATCACGTTCAGAACGTTACCGACCTCGCCTGCCGGACCGCGCTGGCGTATCGCGGCGTGTCGCACATCACCATGCCGGTGGATTTCCAGGAGCTGACGGTCAATACCAAACAGCGCTCGAAACGCAACGTGCCGGATCACGTCTCCGCAGTGGCGGCCGCCAGCGCTCGTCTCCCAGCCGAAGCCGACCTCCTCAAAGCAGCGGAAATCCTGAATGCCGGGAAAAAGATCGCGATCCTGGCTGGACAAGGCGCGTTGCGTGCGACGGACGAGTTGGAACAAGTCGCAGAAAAGCTTGGCGCGCCTGTGATCAAAGCGCTGTTAGGCAAGGCGGCTCTGCCCGACGACAGCCCGTACACAACGGGCTCCATCGGACTGCTCGGCACCAAGCCCTCGGAAGACGCGCTGGAGAACTGCGACACGTTGCTGATCGTTGGCAGCTCATTTCCGTACATCGAGTTTTACCCCAAGCCGGGACAGGTCCGCGCTGTGCAGATTGAGCTGGACCCAGCCCGAGTAGGCAACCGCTATCCCGTGGAGGCCGGCCTGGTGGGCGATAGCGCGCGCACTCTGCAAGCTCTACTGCCGCTTCTCGATCGTAATGACGACCGGGGGTTTCTCGAAAAAGCGCAGGTCGGAATGCGCGACTGGTGGGCGTTGATGGAAAAACGCGGTACCGCCACGGTAACGCCCATGAAGCCGCAGGTGGTCGCTTGGGAACTCGGCAAGCGGCTCTCCAGCACCGCCATGGTGAGTTGCGACTCGGGAACCATCGCCACCTGGTTTGCGCGCCAAATCCCGGTGAAGCGCGGGCAGTCTCACACCATATCCGGCAATCTCGCCAGTATGGGCTGCGGGCTGCCATATGCAATCGCCGCGCAGGTCGCTTACCCGGACCGGCAATCGATTGCATTCGTGGGCGACGGCGGGTTCACCATGTTGATGGGCGAAATCGCTACCGCTGTAAAGTATCGGCTCCCGATCAAGGTGATCATCATCAAGAACAATTCGCTCGGCCAGATCAAGTGGGAGCAGATCGTGTTCCTGGGTAATCCGGAGTTTGGCTGCGATCTGAACCCCAACATCGACTTCGCGGCGTTCGCGAGATCGTGCGGCGCGGCCGGATTCACCATTCAGGATCCTGCCGATTGCGGCCGCATCCTCGAGCACGCACTGAACTTGCCGGGACCCGTGGTGGTGGAAGCGATAGTCGATCCAAACGAGCCGCCTTTGCCGGCCAAGATCACAGTGGAACAAGCCGTTCACTTCGCCTCATCGGTGGCGAAGGGCACCAAAGACGCGGGCAAAATTGTGCGAAGTGTTATGGCGGATAAGATCCGGGAACTGATTTGATCCGCTCCATTGGTCATTCGACGCGTCCCATTGAGGAGTTCATCGCTATCCTGCAAGCTCACGCAATCGAGCAAGTAGTCGACATACGGACGATACCGCGTTCGCGAACCAATCCCCAATACAATCGCGAGGTCCTTCCGATGAGTCTGAGCGCGGCCGGCATTGTGTATCAACACGTGCCCGGCTTAGGGGGACTGCGGAAGCCGCGCCCGGATTCCGTTAACACAGCGTGGCGCAATGCATCCTTCCGCGGGTACGCCGACTATATGCAGACACCGGAGTTTGAGACGAACCTCGATGCTCTGATTGCGACAGCCGCCGCGCGGCCCACGGTCATCATGTGCGCCGAGGCTGTTCATTGGCGATGTCATCGTGCTCTGGTCGCGGACGCGCTACTGGCTAGAGGCGTGACGGTTCAGCACCTGCAGAGCGTGGGCCCAGCGAAGCAGCATCGACTCACTCCGTTCGCACATGTCGAAGGCACTCGAATCACGTATAAGGAGGATCAATGAATTCAACACCGCCAACTCCAGGCCCGGTTCAAGAAAATATCGCGACGATCGCCAGGATGGAAGAGGAGTTCCTCGAGAAGCGTAACCGGACGGAGCGCCTCGGTGATGCCATCGGCAGCTTTGTCGGCACGATGACCTTTGTCGTTCTGCATCTGATCTGGTTTTCGACCTGGATCGTCGTGAACGCAAAACTGATTCCCGGCATCCCAGCCTTCGACCCGCATCCGTTCATCCTGCTGAACATGCTGGTCTCGCTCGAAGCCGTACTGCTTTCCACATTCGTGCTCATGAAACAGGAACGCATGAGCAAGCGCGCGGACGATCGGGCCCATCTGGATCTTCAGGTCAATTTGCTTGCTGAAAAAGAGGTCACTAAGATCCTGCAATTGGTCCAGGTCGTCTGCAGGCAGATGGGTCTGCACGAGGAAGCTGGCGACGCTGAGGTAA
>JAYTFO010000209.1:0-8258 GCA_043734305.1 Acidobacteriota bacterium
AGAATTTCCTATGAGCGCACTCGAAACGCAGCCGCGTTCCGCCGAAGCCGGCCACTGGGGCAAAGACGTCCGCTCCGATTGCCACGTAGCGTTCGAAGCTAGCGACGCCGGCGGACTCGAGATCTCGCTCGAATCCCGCGTTGCCCCGTACTACGGCAACGCGATCGTGGAACAGGCGCGCACCGTGCTCGACGAACTCGGCGTCAAGCACGCACGCGTTTCGATTCACGACGAAGGCGCTCTCCCCTTCGTGATCGCAGCCCGCCTGGAAGCGGCCGTCCGGCGCGCCGGAGCGGCCCTCGGCAAACGGTCGTTGCCCGCGCAACATCCTCTGCCGCGTCCTTCTGCGAAAGATCGCTTGCGGCGTTCGCGTCTCTACTTGCCTGGCTCCGAGCCGAAGTACTACATCAACGCCGCATTGCACACGCCCGACGCGGTCATTCTTGATCTGGAAGATTCCGTCCATCGCGACGAAAAAGATGCGGCGCGCATCCTCGTGCGAAATACTTTACGCGCTGTGGATTTCGGCGCATGCGAACGCATGGTTCGCATTAACCAGTTGCCCCTCGGACTGGAAGATCTCGCCGATGTGATCGCCGAGAGTCCGGATTTAATCTTGATGCCGAAGGTCGAGGATCCCGCGCAGGTGGCGGAAGTCGACCGCATGATCGGTGAACTTAAATTGCGCCACGGCATCATCCGACCAATTTGGATTATGCCGATTCTCGAATCTGCACTGGGAATTGAAAATGCGTTCCCTATCGCTGTCGCAAGCGAAAACGTCGCCGCACTCACCATCGGCCTCGAAGACTACACCGCCGATCTCGGCGTGGCGAAGACACCCGAAGGACGCGAGTCCCAATACGCGCGATCGCGAGTGGTAAACGCCGCGCGAGCCGCGGGCGTCCAGGCGATTGACTCTGTCTACTCCGATGTTGCGGATATGGATGGACTCCAGCGCTGGGGAGAATCGTCGCGCGCTCTGGGATTTGAAGGCATGGGATGCATTCATCCCGGACAGATTCGGGTCGTCCACCAAGCCTTCGCGCCCACGGCAACCGAAATTGAAAAAGCACAGAAGATTGTCGCCGCTTTTGAAAGCGCACAGAAGGAAGGCCTCGCCGTGGTAAGTCTGGGCTCGAAGATGATTGATCCACCCGTCGTACAGCGGGCATTACAACTGATCGAGCGCGCCAAAACCATGGGAGTGATTTCGTGAGCCAACGCCCGGAACTCGCGCACAACGCCGCCGGACGGGCCGTCCCAACCATGGTTAACGGCAAGCCGCAGATTCCTTTTCTTGGAGCAGGAAAATTTCAGCCGCGCGGACGCAAGTCAGGTCCCCCGATTCGCTCCAATAAAGATTATCCCGACAACGGCGACAAGCGTCTGCCCGATCTTGAAACCGCGTTGCGAAAATGCGGACTTCGCGACGGCATGGTCATCTCCAGCCATCATCATCTGCGTGACGGCGACAAAGTCGCGCTCCTGGCTCTCGAAGCCGCTGCGAAAATTGGCGTCAAGGATCTACTGTGGTTTCCAAGCGCATCGTTCCCTTCGCAAAAGGGTGCGATTGAACTAATGGAGAAGGGTGTCATCCATCACATCGAAGGCTCCATGAACGGACCGCTCGGCGATTACTGCACGCAGGGCAAAATGCGCGGCATGGGCGTGCTGCGCTCCCACGGCGGCCGCTACCAGGCCATTCAAGATGGAGAAATTCACATTGACATCGCCGTGATCGCCGCGCCCACCGCCGACCCTTTCGGCAACGCCGACGGCTCGCACGGCAAGTCCGCCTGTGGATCGCTGGGCTTCGCATTCGCCGATTCCACCTACGCCGACCACGTGATTGTTGTCACCGATAACCTCGTACCATTCCCCTGCGTGCCTTGGCAGATTCAAGGCAACAACGTCGATCACGTCGTGGAAATTGAATCGATTGGCGATCCCGCAAAGATCGTTTCCGGCACGACTCAGATCACGCGTTCGCCCGATCGCCTCCGTGTCGCCGAACTGGTTGCGAATTTCCTGCGCGCCGCTGGCATCATGAAGAACGGATTTTCCTTTCAAGCCGGCGCCGGCGGAATCGCGCTCGCTTTCGTCCAGTACCTGAAACAGATGATGAAAGAAGACGGCGTGAAAGCGCGCTTCGTGCGCGGTGGGTCGACGACAGTCCTGGTGGAACTCCTTCAGGAAGGATTAACCGATTACATTCTCGATGGCCAGACCTTCGATCTCGAAGGCGTCAAATCCATGGCGAACGATCCGCGCCACGTCGCCACGTCGCCCTTCACTTCCTACAACTATCACGGCAAGGGGAACTTCGCCTCTCTCGTAGACGCCGTGGTGCTGGGCGCAACCGAAGTCGACGTAAACTTCAACGCCAACGTCGTCACTCATTCCGATGGACGTTTGCTGCACGGAATCGGCGGCTGGCAGAACTGCCTTTTTTCCGGATGCACGATTTTGGCCGTGCCCTCCTTCCGCGATCGCATCCCGGTAATCGTAGAAGAGGTCACCACCTTAACCGGCCCGGAAGAAATGATCGACGTCATCGTCACCGAGCGCGGCATCGCCATCAATCCCAAACGCCAGGATTTAATCGACGCAACAAAAGGCTCGCGCCTCCCCATTCGCCCACTCCAGGACATCAAAGCCGAAGTCGAACAAATCTGCGGCAGGCCCTCCCGCCCGAAGCTCGGCGACCGCCCCTGCGCGGTCGTGAAGTGGGTCGATGGAACGGTCCTCGATACGGTGTGGCAAGTCGGCTAGTGTAGCGGTTTCCGCGCGGATCGGGCAGCAGTGACTGACCTTGGTTTGCTTTGCATCCTTTGCGGCCTTTCTCTGCGAACTCGGCGGTTAAGATCTTTGGCTCTTGCCTTTACGAAAAATCAACTGAACGATTTTTGCGTCGCAAATCGTGTATATTACGTTTGATTGCTTTTACTTTCGTTTACTATCGCTCGGGAATCGTAATCATAACGCGCTCCCGACCTGAGAGGCCTCCCGTGATCCTCAAAAAACTTCGGTTCGTTCTCGTCACCACCATTCTTTCTTTGTTGGCTTGTTCCCGCCAGCCGCAACAGTCGTCGAGCAGAGACGCCCAGCCCAAACCCGCCGCCACGCAGCCCTCCACCATCAAGGTTGAAGTCAATCCCGGCGGCCCGGTTGTCCTGACTACCAGCGCCGCCGAGTTTCAGGTACGGCCTGACGGATACGTCCAGGCTTCCCTGCTGAAAGACGGCCAGAAGTTGTCGCTCGAAGAACCTCGTAAAGGCGCAACTTCAGATAGCGACTACGTTGTCTCGGGCGGAAAAGAAATTCACTTCACGCTCGATTTCCAGCAGGCAAAAATTCTGGAGGCGGTTGGAAAAATGGGAGTCGGCAAGCGCGTCGAGATTCCGGCGGGACCGTTGGGTCCGGCGGGCACCGGCCTGCAACGCATGCTGGCACTCGAAGTCTACGACAACTTTCCAAATATCCTGCTGACCACGGTTGAGTACAAGAACACGGGAACCGGCGACCTCACCATCGACAAAAGTGTGGACCAACGTCATCGCATGAGCGCGACCTTGGCCGACGCAAAAACGCAGCCCTGGGAAATGTGGTCGTTCCACGGCGCGAGCTACGACTGGGGCAAAGATGACGTCATCAAGCTGACGAAAACTTTCTCGCAGCCGAACATCATGGGAGAGATGGTGAAAGGCGGCTACGGTGGCGGTATTCCAGTCGTCGCCTTCTGGACGCATCAAGTCGGAGAAGCCGTCGGCCACGTTGAAACGCTTCCCATTCCTTCGTCGATTCCAACTCGCGTCGAGGGCGACGGTCGGGTGAACTCCGAAGTCGAGTTCCCCGCCAACGTCACGCTCAAACCCGGCGATACCTATTCCACTCCACGCAGTTTTGTCTCGGTGTATGCAGGCGATTTCTACGAGCCGCTCCGGATGTGGTCAAGCGTGCTTCAGAAAGAAGGTTGGGAATTGACCAAGCCTTCGAGCGAGGCCTACAACGTAAGCTGGTGCGGCTGGGGATACGAATTCAACGTCACGCCCGCGCAAATGCTGGGCACTGTCCCTAAGCTGAAAGAAATGGGCATCAAGTGGGCAACGCTCGACGATCGCTGGTTCGACACGTACGGAGATTGGAATCCACGCCACGAAACTTTCCCCGGCGATTCCATCAAGAAGATGAATGATGATTTTCACAAGGATGGAATCTTCTCGCAGGTCTGGTGGCTGCCGCTCGGCGTTGAAGATGGAGAAGGCCGGTGGGAGTCGCACAAGTACGTCGTGTCGAAAGTAGTGAAGGAGCATCCCGACTGGTTGATTCTCGACAAGAACGGCAAGCACGCGCGCATCACGCGGAACCTCGCGGCGATGTGTCCCGCGGTTCCTGAAGTTCGCGCGTACCACAAAGCGCTCACTGAAAAATTCATCCGCGACTGGGGCTTCGACGGCAGCAAGCTGGACAATATCTACAGCATGCCTGCCTGTTACAACCCGGCGCATCACCACAAGTCGCCGCAGGATTCCGTGAACGCGATGGCCGACATCTACAAAGAAATCTTCCAGACTTCGCGGGCTATCAAACCTCTAAGCGTGACGCAGAGCTGTCCGTGTGGCACGCCGCCGTCGCTGGCGTGGCTGCCGTTTATGGATCAGGCGGTCACCGCCGATCCAGTCGGCGGAGTGCAAGTACGCCGCCGAATCAAGATGTACAAAGCCTTGCTCGGGCCGGAATCTGCCGTGTACGGCGATCACGTGGAACTTTCGGAGATGGATCGCGTCGGGAACAACTGGACCGAACATGGCAACGACTTCGCGTCCACAATCGGCGCGGGTGGCGTGGTTGGGACGAAGTTTGTGTGGCCCGATCCCGGCCCGAAATACAAGGCAGTTAACCTGACGCCCGCGAAAGAGGAACACTGGAAGAAATGGATCGGCCTCTACAACCAGAAAATGCTTTCCAAGGGGGAATTCAAGGACCTCTACACTTACGGCTACGACACTCCCGAAGGGTACGCGATCGCGAAAGAAGGAAAGATGTACTACGCGTTCTTCGCGCCGTCGACGGCGGAATGGAAAGGCGACGTTGAACTCCGTGGACTGAAGCCGGGCCAGTATCATGTCGCCGAGTACGGCGACGGCAAAGACCTGGGCTCGATCACGGCCGCCGGCGACGGGACGGCAAAACTTTCATCCGCGTTCCGCGACCACCTGCTGATCGAGGCGACTCCGCTTCCCTAGACCATCCCTAACGATGGCACGATTGCGGGCAGACAGGTATTCTGATCTGCCCGATTTTCTTCTCTGGAGGTGGCGTGTGCGCGGCCTGGAAGCGAAACGAATTTTGATCACCGGTGGAGCGAGCGGTATCGGCGCCGCCACCGCCGCGCGCTTTCTCGACGAAGGCTCGGTGGTCTGCATCCTCGATCGCGACGCGGAAGCCCGCCGGAAGATCGCACAAGAATTGCCCGCCCTCGTCGGCGCGATCGCTGCCGACGTCTCCGATCTGAAGCAGGTGCAAGCTGCGTTCGCGGAGGCGATTGAGTTGATGCGCGGCGTGGATGTGCTGATCAACAACGCGGGCATCAGCATTCGCCACAATTTTCTCGACATCACTCCCGAAGAGTGGGACAAGACAATCGCCGTGAATCTGACCGGCGTCTTCTACATGGCGCAGACCGCGGCCCGCCACATGATGGAGCGGGGCAGCGGAGTCATTCTTCAAACCGCTTCCACCAACGGCGTGATGGGCTATCCCTATTACGCGGATTACAACGCCACCAAGGCGGGCGTGATCGAACTTACAAAATCCATGGCGCTGGAACTCGCTCCCAAAGTGCGCGTGTGTGCGGTCGCTCCCGGATACGTGCTCACACCCATGCAGCGCGCCGAGTATAGCGACGAAATGCTCGAGCAAGTGAACCAGAAAATTCCTCTCCGCCGTCACGCCAAGCCCGAAGAAATTGCCGCACTCTTTGCATTTCTCGCATCCGACGAAGCGGCCTACATGACCGGCCACGTCTACACCTGCGACGGCGGAGAAACTGTGGGAGGGTTGGCCAGCCGCTGAGTTATGCAACTCGCCGACAGAGTCGCCATCATCACGGGCGGTGCGTCCGGCATCGGTCGCGCGACAGCTCTGCTATTCGCGCGCGAAGGCGCAGCCGTGATGATCGCCGACTTGAATGCGCAGACGGGGCAGGCCGTCGTCAGTGAGATTGAAAAGGCCGGCGGGCGCGCCTTCTTTGAATCAGCCGATGTTACGAGTGCAGTCGATTGCCGTCGCGTCGTCGAGCGCACGCTGCAAGAGTTTGGCAAGATCGACGTTCTCTTCAACAACGCCGGCATTATTCGACGGGCCACCGTTCTCGATCTCAGTGAAGAAAACTGGGACCGCGTGATGGCCGTGAATGTGAAATCTGTTTTTCTGCTTTCGCGTGAAGTGATTCCGCACATGCAGAAAGCGGGTGGAGGATCGATCATCAACACCGCTTCCGGATGGGGACTTACCGGAGGCGCGAAGGCAGCGGTGTATTGCGCGTCGAAGGGCGCGGTCGTGCTGCTGACGAAAGCGATGGCTGTCGATCACGGTCCGCAGAACATTCGCGTGAACTGTATCTGTCCCGGCGATACTGACACGGGCATGTTGCGCAGCGAAGCTCAGCAACTCGGCGAAGCCGCAGGCCGCTTTCTTGCCGACGCGGCCAGGCGTCCGTTAGGCCGCATGGGGAAGCCGGAAGAGATTGCGCAGGCTGCGTTGTATCTGGCGAGCGATGCGTCTTCGTTTGTGACGGGCACGGCGTTGGTTGTAGATGGCGGCGGGCTGGCGGGATCGGGGTGAATTTTTGTGCGTTATGTTCCACGTGGAACGTTTTGCACTATGTTTGTGTACGGACATGGTTATACGTACAAACGCAGCAACTGGAACAATGGAAAAGAGTTAGACTGATTTTCGGGACTCGAGAAGGCTGCGCAGACTGGACAGGTTGCAAGAAAGTCTTCTCGCGATCTACCGCAAAACCTCGTGGCTGAAGCCACATTCATTTTTAGCGGTTATGGCGCGGCTGAAGCCGCGCCCCTTCAAACCTGGCTAGGATTCAAACCTTGATTAGGACACGAGTACTTGCGGGCCAGTGACGGAGTGCCCCAAGTCCTCGGGACATGAGAACGTGAAGCACTCCGTCACTGATCAATCCCTTCGACAACAGAATCCGGCAATCGACTACTCCGGATTTGTTGGATCGTCAAACAGCACGGTCAGTTTGATACTGCCGTGGCCGAATTGCGGGAACCCGACTTTCGTCGGATCGCCGGGGTCGAGGTTCGACGGCGTATCGTCCGGCGGGAACAGGACGAGTGAGTTGAGGAACGTCTGGAGCGCAATCTGTTCGCCGCCCGGCAAGCCGGCATATTTGTCCCGCATTGCCTGCGCTTCGCCGCCGTGCCGCAGAATCACGTCGTGCAGCGAGTTGCTGCGACCGTCGTGGCCATAGGGTCCGGTGGTACCCACTCCCCACAACGGACGCGTCAGGAATTGTTTCTGAATCGAGCCGTCCCAGTTGCGCTCGTAGAAGTTTGTTCCCACATCGTGGCGTTTGAAGTCAGCGAAGATGTCCTTGACGACGAAGGAATTCCCCAGCGGAATCTTCAGAGTCGGCTGTCCGGTGCCGTCGTCCACTTCGCGGAAAAGAGGCGCCGCGGTGGCGAAAAGGCTGTTGAAGAAGCAGGCCTGCAAGGGTGGAGCGCAGGCGAGCGCAGGATCGTAGGCGGTCTCGACATCGGCCACGCGCCGATCGCGATTGATGGTCAGGTCGATCACGTGACACGACGCGCAGCCGATGCGTTGGAAAACTTTCCGGCCGCGGTCGGCGGTGGGACTCGGCTCGCCGTGCCCAGGTTTGAAGTAGTTCAAAAGATAGAACTCAAGATGATCCACGAGTGCGGGATCAACCTCGTTTCCGTTGTCGGCATCCGGGGCTGGCGGAGCGCTGATCTTATCCCTGGACCCATCGAGCACCATGCCGGACGGCGTAACGACGCGTCCGCCCGCGCTGGCCGCGAGAAGATCGGGATCGGCGGAAGCTTCCAGCCCCATCTCGTTGTGCAGCGCGCCGACAATGAACTCGCGCATCGAAATGGTGCTGCCCTCGGCGAAGAACGGCTTCACGCGCAGATCGGCGTCCACGCCCTGCACCTGCGAGGCGTCGACCGAACCGTCCGGGTGCCCGGTAATTTTGCCGTAATTCACAC
>JAYTFO010000210.1:0-4197 GCA_043734305.1 Acidobacteriota bacterium
GCGCAAGCAGCGCCAACGGGCGGCGATCATGGTTTCGACGCAGACCGCTTCAAATTCGTCGACGGGCGTGAAGATTTGCTGGAAGGAGTGGAAGAGGGACTGGAAGCGATCGGCGGACTCCTCTTCGAGAACGAGGGTTTCGGACAGGATGCCGTGGCGGATGCCGTTTTGGGCCGAGCGGGCTTTTCCTTCGGGAGTGATCGGTCCCGAGGATTTTGCGCCATTCGCGCGCGAGGCGTCAATGCGACGTTGGGAGATCATTACATCTTCAGCATAGGGGGCGATATGCGGTTTGTCTTTAGCGGGATTTTTCAAGTTGTTGAATGGATGGGGGATAGAGTTGCGAATTGTTGTGACCGTTTCGACGGGGGCGGTTGAAAACGCCAGGAACAGAATCGATTTTATGTGCTTGAAAGACGAGCCAAAAAAATATCGGGTCCTGCCACTAAAACTTTCACGTGTTACGCATACTCATAGATGAGAGAACCGATTTCCGGAGGGTTATGGCATCCCCAGACTACTGGACATGCAAAATGTGCGAGGCGCAGGGCGGCGGCGAAACGGCCTGGGATGAAATCTACCGCCACTTCTTTCCCCTCATGGTCAAGTTCTTCTGGCGTAACCCCGCAGATGCCGAAGACCTGGCCGAGGAAGTGCTCGTTAGCGTGTGGCGTCATCGGGATCGATTCGACGGAAGCCAGGCTTCTCTTAAAACCTGGATCTTCGTCATCGCAACGAACGTCTGGAAGGACTACTGCCGCCGCGCTGGCCGCCGCGTCCAGGAGAGCGATCTCAAGGATGCGGAGGGAAATCCACGCGCCATTGAAGAAGTCGTAGCATCCGACGAGCGTAAGAACCCAAGCTCGCGGCTCAAAACAGAAGATGCCGACGCCTTGGTGCGCGCCGCGCTCGCGTCGCTGCCTCCGTATCTCCGCGTCGTCGTCGAGTTGCGCGACATGGAAGGCCTCGACCTCATGGGTGCAGCGGAAGTCCTCGGGACCTCCAAAAGCACGGTAGGTGTGAATCACTCCAGGGCGCTGAAGCAGATGCTTCAATTCATGGCCGAGGCAAGGGCGTCAGACGCGCCCAGCGAGGGCCGAAGAAACAAAGCCACTTCCCAAGAGAGAAATCAGACTCTGTCCGAACGTCTAAGCGAAATCGGTCCCCAAGGAGGCACATTATGAACGAAACTGAACTGTCCGCACTCTTACGCGATATCCACGAGCGCGAGGTCCAGCAAGCGCCGCCGCGCCATTCCCAGCGGACCCCCAACTGTCCTTCCATCCCGGAATTCACTGCCGCTCTGCAGACAGGCTGGCTACCCGAACGACGCAACCACGTCACCGGCTGCGACTACTGCCAGAAGCTCATGCTCTTCGAATGGCGGCTCCACCCGCCGGGTATCTGGACACTGGCCCAGTTCATGGCGGGCGTCCTTCCCGACCGAAAGGCGATGAGCCAGTACCTTACTGAGAACCCGGCCTTCGCCAAACTTCAGGAATCCATTCTCATTGGACAACTGGCGGAGGCCATCGCCGCCGCCCACCGTGGAGCCGGCGCGATGGCGGCCTTGCAGAACTCGATCAAGCCGGAATCATGGTTCCTCCCTGGCTTTTCCGCCCGCGCTTTAGCCCGCTCCGGCGGTCGAGAGCGCTACAGCGAGCCTTCGACGGAAGACTCCCTAAGACGGCTACGTCAATGGACCGATCTCCTCGCCTTGGGCTCGGCTTCCGCCAAAACAGTCTCCACTGCCGATCGCAAACTAAATATAAACGTCTCGGCTCAGAACGATCAGCTCAAGATCCGCGCCGTCAGTCCGTTCATCGAAAAATCGGGCCGCAGCATACTCGTCGAGATCATCCCAATGGAAGGCGGAACCATCCGCCAGGAACTCGATTTAGATGACGACGAAGCAGGCCGCCAAGCCATCGCCGAAATCGTTGTCACCCAGCCCAACGCCGAAGCGCTACTGGCCAACTCCACGCTAGTCGCCACTTGGCTCTCTTAAGCGGGGTGCACTTCAGGCCACGCGGCTTCGGCCAGGCCCGCGTGGCCTGAAGTGTTAACCCGACAAACCTCACACAAAACGAAGCGGCCCCGTCTCCCCCTGCAAAATAAACACGCCCCAATACCCCGGCTCGCCAAACGGACGAAACGAATCCTTTTTATCCCGCCAGCCCCGCATCCTCTCCCGAGCCGACTCATTCCCCCCAGACAACCGCTCAATCATCTCGTCGTTGAGCCATTCCTCCCGAATCTCGCTCACCTTTACCATCCGCAAATACCACTGTGCGGCCCGCAAAGCATCCGCCCGGCCCATCCCCTGCAACAAATTGACGTAGAAACGGTCCATCAACAGGACAGTTGCCAGATCGTCCGCTTTCGCCAAGCTCATAACCAACGTTTTCGCGCCCGCCAGCACAAACCCGCGCTGCAACCCGAACACGCCCGCTCCAACCCGCGCTTCTCCGCGAGCCGTATCGCACGCCGAAAGCACCACCAACTCCGTCGCCCGCAAATCCAAGCCGGACGCATCGGCGGCCGACAGCAACCCGTTCTCCGCCTCGGCCGGCAGCTTTCGCTCCACATAGCTCTTTGCGCCCGCCAACGCCAATCCGGACCGTGACATTGGATCGGCCATCCCAAACCCTTCCAGCCGTCCAAATGCGTTCTTAAGCCCAAGCTCGTGCGAGAAATGGGCACTCAATACCTTCGCAGCATCAAGGAAATATCCATGCGTGGCCGCATGGACGATGAAAGGACTGCGAATACCCGCCAGCCGGCTCTTCGATGCGTCTTTCCGTACCCACGGCGTCACGCCTAATCGCTTTCCAATGCGTTCCCCTTCGACCCCTGTCCCCGGCAGCGGGTCAAAACCTTCTCCGCGCCTCAACTCCTCCGCGAAGCTATCATCGCCGGGAGCACTGCTGCTCGTCCCACCCTCCGTGTCGAGATCAAATTGAGGGTCTGCGACCACTACGGGCACCCGCGCTTCAATCTCCGGCTTGGCCTGCACACGAACCAAGTCCCGGCCCGTGTTGAGATAACTGATTCGGAATTCGTCGATCAAATACCGCCCGCCCTCTGCTGCCGGCAGCACTTCAAATGGCATCTGCGAGATTTCACCATCCGGAGCCAGCAACACAACGCTGCCGATCTTCAGCCCAAGAGGATCGAATATCTTCTCCCGCAATCGATCGCCTTCCGTCCCAGCCGGATCCGCCGGGTTCGGCTCATCTTCACCTCGGCCGCGCCCCTCAATCCCCGAAGTCAAAGTCTCCCGGAAAGTAGCGATCATCTTATTGATCGGTTCAGCCAGTCCAAGGTTGATTATTCGTACGGCATCTGGTTCGCCCGCCTGCAGCACAAAAGCCAGGTACCGTGCCGCCTTCCATTGGCTCTCGCCCCTGGCGCGAATGGCTTTAAAGTCAACTTCGCTCAATTGAAGAAACTCCACTAGCGTAGTTCCCTCGGATAACGCAAGCGCCACCACCTGCCGGTCCACGTCCAACAGCCTTTTCTCCAGCGCGAGTTCCGGCAATTGACGGGCTAATTCCGCGTACAGGTCGTCTAGCCGTGACTCCATGTCCCGCAGGATCTGCAAGTGCCGCCGGGGATCGTCTCCGGGCGTCGGCCCAGCTAGGGTCTTGTGAGATACCTCTTCAGCGAGGTTGGCATACCGTTTGATCTCCTCCCGCAAATGAGGGTGCCGGTCGCTAAGCAGCGATTGCCACTGGGAATAAGCCATCTCCAACTCCGCGGCCTTGCGTTGCAATACGACGTCCATTGCGAGCCCGACATGCCGTGGCGAGTTCCCGAACTCCTGCCAAACTAAAGACACGAATGCATGCAGGCTAGTGGAAGCCTGTCGAACCGCCGCCTCCGCCGCGCTGCGGGCGGCTGCTAGCAGTCGGCGGGCTAGTTGTCGGCTTTCTGCGGCGGTTGATCGCGCGAATAGATCGAACGCCTGATCGGTTGCGCCGGCGGCTGCGTGAAGTGTCGCGAGGTTGTTCAACGACGTGAGGGTGTCGGGATGCTCTGGGCCCAGCACCCGCTCACTGGCCTCCAGCGCACGCCGGAACAGCGGCTCGGCTTCCTCAAACCGCCCCTGGCCTTTGGACAGCCCCGCGAGGTTGTTCAACGACCCGAGGGTGTTGGGATGCTCTGGGCCCAGCACCCGCTCACTGGCCTCCAGCG
>JAYTFO010000211.1:0-6274 GCA_043734305.1 Acidobacteriota bacterium
ACGTCCAGGTCAAGTTCGTCCCCCGGAGTCAACCGAAGAGTAGGCGCCTCGACGATCTCATTCCCGGCGTTGTAGTTGTAGCAATAGTGAGTGTAACCGTTGCCATCCACCGAATGTTGCATCGTCAATTGCGCGGAAAGAACACCGTTCTGTGACACCAACGCACGCGGATCGCTCACGATCGACCCCGTAATCGGCCGGTCGGGACACTGCGCCGCCATGTTCACAAACGACCATCCGCACACAACGGCCGCGACCATCCATCTCAGCCCTGAGCGCATGTCCAGCTCCTTCATTCGTATAAGATTGCTTTTCTAAATCGAATTGTCGGGAGGGCTCGGCTTCTAGCCGTGCCACCTTACGCCACTAAAAAGGACTACCGCACTAGAATGATCGCGGCGGGAACGCTCCAATCGACAGCAATCCCACGGCGTTCTTATCTTGAAACTCCGACTGCACCGCTTCTCGCATCGCACATGTCTTTCCTGTGACCTTGATTTTGATCCGCGCGATCCCGGACGGAAATTCGGCAACATAAACTCCATCGCCGTTTCCCGTGGGACTAGCCAGCGCCACGCCGGCAAGATACGACCAGTCTGTCGATTGCCCGCGAATCGCGTCCGAAGTGCAGCCCGCAGTGAGTTTCCCGGTGCCCTTATCGAAAAATAGCGCGCTCACCGAGTCCCCTTGCGTGTTCACCACGTATAACAGCGTTTCATCCGGACTTAGTAACACGTTGCTTGAACTGATGCTTGCCGTCGAGTTGTACACCTTCGTCTTCGCCAGATTGCCGGACGAAAGGTCCGACACTTCCACCACCAGCGAAGTCGAAGTGTCTCCGAAGATCGCGTAATGTCCATCGCTCGTGATATCGACCGAGTTTGGAAACGTCGCGCCCCGCGCCCGCGATGTTCCGCTGGAGATTTGCTTGTCGCCATGCGACAGCGGAGTACCGCCAGAAATATCAAACGACTCGATCGTCCCGTCGGTATAGGTAGCAATCAAAATGTTGCCGTGGACCGCCATCCCGTTGATGAAGCCGCCGTCCAGACCACCCACCGGCGTGTCATTGATAAACGTGAGCCCGCAGCCTCCCAGCACGTGAAAAGTTCCGATAGTGTTCGATTCCGCAAAGCTGGCATACAAATACTGATCGTTTACCGCGAGGCCAATGCCGTTGCCGCTGCCGTCGTCCGTATCGGACCCCGAAGCGCTGCCGCCCACGCTGAAAGTATTGATGTCGATGCCGACCACGTCGCGATTTGCCGCCTCCGACGCAAACACGCAAGCCTGGTTCGCATTGTTCAGCACCCGGATTCGGTTCACCCCAAAATATCCGCCACCGATCCCCGTTCCAACCGTGGCCACGAGCTTCTTCTGCGTCAGTCCACCGTTCTGGCCGACCGCAAAGAACGTGACGCCGGTAAATGGAAATGACGCGTCGTCATTCGTAATGATGTAGGGAGTTGCACCGAAGGCCGTCCCGCTCGCGGCGAGAAGGCTCACCATCACTAACGCCGTACACACGAAGTACTCTGGAAGTTTTCTCATACGCGGTTCCTTCAGGGGGGACTCGATCTTGCTTGCAGTAGACCACAGGCGGGGCGCGGCTTCAAGGGCTGTCGCTTGAATTCGCAGCACTAATTGTAACTACTGCAAGTAGTTGCGGGGAAGTGGAAAGCAAGTTCCAGTCGACGGGGTTTCCATCCGACGGTCCACGTTGCCGAGCCTGAAAATGGTCTTGATATTGCTGTGAAAGGGCGCGGCTTTAGCCGCGCCGTAAAGTAAAGCCGTTTCTTCATCCGGGCTTTAGCCCCTTAGGTTTGCCCTCTTCGGATCAACGAATGGCAACTACGCAACCTGAGGACTCGACCACCAACGCCATCAACCAACGCTCTCCGATGCCATCGGCTGCGCCGCCCACCCTTCGACTGACCTCGGGGATAGCTCTCAAAAACCCGGCAACTCGCAGGGCACCGTATAATTGTCCACAACCGCTATGAACAGAAAATCCAGCGTATGGTGCAGCCTCGTCCTCGTTGTCGGCGGACTTCCCACCGCAGCTCTGGCGCAATCGGCTCCGCCTCCACCCCAACCGATACCCGTGCCGTCCGCAACGAGCCCAGCCGTGACCACGCCGTCCATAACAACGATCGACGGTGGCCTCGGGCGGTGCTCGCTCGAACTGACCGTCACCACTGCCGACGGCAAGCCCGCCTCCTCTGCCAGCGTCAAGGTGCACATCGCCTACGGTTTTGGTGGATTCCACAAGCTCGATCTCGAAGCCGGCACCAACGTGGAGGGCAAAGTGAAGTTCACCGGCCTTCCATCCAGCGTTCGCCGTCCCCCGCTGGAGTTCTACGCCTCTAGTTCCAACTCCAAAGACCAGATGGAAGGCACGGCCGAGTACGATCCCGCCACCGAGTGTCACGCCCACCGCGACATCACCCTGGCGAAGCCGAACCCGCAACCGTAAATCTGTGTCTTTGCAAGTGCTGGCAGCGGTGAACCGCTGCGCCACTCAAAAAATCTTGCAGTGCAGCAGATGGTCCGGAACCTACCGCATACTCTCTTCGACTTCTGAGATCCAGTCTGGACGTTTGAGGACTTCGCGCGGCTTTGGACCATCGGCGGCGCCGACGATGCCGTCGCGTTCCATGAGGTCGATCAGATGAGCGGCTCGCCCATAGCCGACGCGCAGCCGCCGTTGCAACAGGGAAGTGGAGGCTTTGCCAAACTCGATCACCAGGCGCACCGCATCGTTGTAGAGAGGATCGTTTTCGTCCGCGCCGGCTTCGCCATTTTCTTCACCGTGGCCATCGCCTGCGGACGCGCGATCTTCTTTCGGCGCTTCCAGGAATTTCTCCTGATACTGGGCCAATCCCTGCGCTTTCCAGAATTCCACCACCGCCGCAATTTCTTTCTCCGTAACAAACGGAGCATGCAGACGATGCACACGCGATGATCCGGAAGGTAGATAAAGCATGTCGCCGCGTCCGAGCAACGACTCCGCGCCGTTGGCATCGAGAATGGTGCGCGAATCGACTTTGGTTGCGACGCGGAAGGAAACGCGCGCCGGGAAATTTGCCTTGATCAATCCAGTGATCACGTCCACCGAAGGACGCTGCGTCGCCAGCACCAGATGAATGCCCACTGCGCGCGCCATTTGCGCCAGTCGCGTAATGGACTCTTCCACGTTGTTGCCATCCAGAATCATCAGGTCCGCAAGTTCGTCGATGATGATCACGATGTAGGGAATCGGCCCCTCATCAGTAGACTGTTCCGCGAACAAACTCGGCGTATCGTCGAACAATCGGTTGTAACTATCGATGTTGCGGACGCCCTTCGCAGCCAGCAGTTTCAGCCGACGCTCCATCTCACGAACCGCATTCCGCAAAGCATTTGCCGCCAGCTTCGGCTCGGTAATGATCGGCGTCAGAAGATGTGGAATGCCTTCGTAGTTCCCTAATTCCAACCGTTTCGGATCCACCAGCACAAGCCGCACCTGATCGGGAGTCGCCTTATAAAGGATCGACATGATCATGGCGTTGATGCACACACTCTTGCCGGTTCCAGTGGAGCCCGCGATCAGCAAATGTGGCATGCCGGCAAGGTCGGCGACGGCAAGGCGTCCGTTGATATCTTTGCCCATGCCCAGCGTGAGTTTCGATTTCGATCCGAGAAATTCCTGCGATTCCAGATTCTCGCGCAGCCAGATGACCTCGCGCTCGCGATTCGGTACTTGAATGCCGACGGTACTCTTTCCGGGCATGCGCTCGATGAGAATGCTTTCCGCGCGCAGCGCTAAACAAAGATCGTCAGTAAGTCCAGTAATGCGGCTGTACTTGATGCCTGCTTCGGGCTTGAACTCGAACGTGGTAACTACTGGACCGGGATTGATCTGAGTAACTTGTCCATGGACTTCAAACTCGGCGTACTTATCCGTCAATACCTGAGCGAGCAGCTTGAGTTCGCCTTCGTCAATCGACTGCGCTTCGTCCGGACGATGTAGCAAGCTCGAAGGCGGCAGCTTGTAACTGCCGGCAATCTTCGGGAGCGTGGTCTTGGACTTGGTCTGCGTATCGGCGCGATCGGTCACTTCAATATCGGAAGTCGAAGACTGGGCTTCGAGCGGAGGTCCAACAAATGCGACTGGATCTTCTTCCGCCATGCGCTCAATGCCCGTACGACGCGCTTCGGCGGCGGATTCAACTCGCGCAGACATATATTCCTGCGGCGGTTCAGGCCGCGCTGGTGTGGGACGAGCGGGCACGAGTTGCGTGGTCACCATTGGTTTCTGAGCGCGACGTTGTTCGAGTTCGAGTTGCTGGCGTCTGCGTTGGCGGTCGGCTTGCCAGTCGCGATACCGGTCTCGCAGAGCGATGACCCATGCGAAGCGCGTCGGCGCCCATACTTCAATCGCTGCAAAAGAAAAAGCGGTCGTTAAATAAAGCGCGACGGCGAGAAACGTTGTGCAGACAATGTAAGCGCCAGCGACGTTGAAGAAATGAATGAGAGCATCGCCAACGACGCGGCCGAGCAAGCCTTCAATCGGGATCGCACCCATCCACTTGAAATGTCCGGGAAGGATGGCGAGCAGAGCGGGCACGAACATCAGCAGCCACGCGCCTCCGAGAGTTTTCGCGATGGGAGTCTGCACGGCGCGCGAACGGAACCAGCGCATGCCGAGCATCCCGAGAAAGACGGGGAGGAGAAACGATCCGATGCCCCAGAATTGCAGCACGATATCGGAAAGATAGGCGCCGATAATGCCGATCCAATTGCGGGCGGCGCGCGATCCGGTCAAAATTGATGCACTGTTGAAGGAGGGATCGAGCGGCGAGTACGAAGCGAGCGCGAGAAAAAGGAGGAGCGCGGAGACGCACAACAAGAATCCGATCAGCTCGTTGAGCCGCCGGTTCCTGGTGGGCGAAAAAATGGTTGAAAGAAATTTCATTGGCATCAACGGCGTCCCGGAGTTGGATGCAGACACTTCACCGGCGCGCCGCACAGAGGCCAGAGCCAGATGATTATGACAAGAAGATCGGGTGCGCGACAATGCGGGAAATGGTACAGGGTGGCGAGATGGGTACTAGGGTGGCTTCGCTTAGTAGAACTGGCTGCAAGAATACTTCGAGGACCCAACAGAGCGAGCTTCAGGGGCTATAGCCGGACTCAAAACAAAGCCTTTATCGCAGCGGTGAACCGCTGCGCCACCCAAAAGCAGAACAAAAAGGGGGGCTTTCCGCAGTCTGAAGCCGTGCCCTCCCAAAACTACTTTTTTGCAACCAGTTCTAGGATTACTTCCCCAGTATTCCCGCGGCCCAGGCCAGCACGGCAATTCCAATGACAATCCGGTAGATCGCGAATGGCGCGAAGCCGCGTTTGCGAACCCAGTTCATGAACCAGGCGACGGCTGCATAGGCAACGATGAAGGAGACGACGAAGCCGATGGCCAGGATCGTCCATTCATGGGACGACATCTGGGCGACGCCGATGGGGTTGCCGTCTTTGCCGGAGATGGATTTGTAGAGAGCGTAGAGAGTCGCTACTGCCATGGTCGGAATGGAGAGGAAGAAGGAAAATTCCAAAGCGGCGGCGCGCGACATTCCCAGCGACTGGCCGGCGGCAATGGTGGACATGGAGCGCGACGTGCCGGGGAAGACGGCGGAAAGGATCTGGCAGGCGCCGATCCAGATCGCCTGGCCGCCGTGGATGTCGTCCATTTTCCAGGTGTGAATGGGGGAACCGGAAGCGCTAGGGCCAGCTTTCTCCCAGGGCGCTTTCATGGCGTCAATTGCCCACATGACAATGCCGCCGAGCAGGAGCGATGTGCCCATGATATACAGACTCTCGAGATTTTTGCCAATCACTTTCGTCAGAAGAAACGACGGTCCAGCGGTTACAACGAACGCGATCATCACCAGGCTTAAGGGATGAGTCAGGATGGTGCAGTCTTTCTTCTCACCTTCCGGGAAAGTGGAGACGAGCTTGGCAATGTGTTTTCGGAAGTAGACCGGCAAAACCAGGATCGCTCCCAACTGAATGACGATGGAATACATCTTCCAGTAGCCGCTCGAGAGCGGAACGTTGAGCAGAGCTTCCGCGAGGCGCAGATGGGCGGTGGAACTGACCGGCAGAAATTCCGTCAGGCCTTCGATGATGCCAAGGAGCACGGACAAAAGATAGTCGCTCAAGAAACCTCCGGAGACGTTACACACCAGTATTGCAGATCGAGGTTGCGAGCAGGTTACGAAGGTTGATTCTTGGGTGG
>JAYTFO010000212.1:0-2699 GCA_043734305.1 Acidobacteriota bacterium
ACGATGCCGAGCGTGCCCACGCCTGCGGCCGTAAGATAAAGCGCCAGGGGCGATCCCAGCCCGCCCGCGCCGATACAGAGAACCTTCGCGGCCTTCAGCTTCTGCTGACCTTCCATGCCGACCTCGGGCATGATCAGATGGCGCGAGTAGCGCAGGATTTCGTCGTTACTAAGAACGGCTTCGGGTTTGGCGGTCAGGGTGGCCATGGGTTCCTTAGGGAATGATGGATTGTTGATTTTTGATTGTTGATTGAAAATCTGAAGGCAATCAACAATCAGAAATCAATAATCAACAATAGCTTTTCAAGCCGCCAGCAATGGACGGCACAATAGAAATGGTATCACCGTCTTTTAACGCCGTGGCTTCTTTGTCGAGATAGCGCATGTCTTCGTCGTTGACATAGACATTCACAAAGGCGCGGAGGATACCGTCGTCGGTGTAGAGGTGGCGCTTCAAGTCAGGATGCTGCGCGATGAGACTGGCAAGGGCCTCGCCGACGTTCTTTGCGAGGACCTCCACGGTCGCCTGCTTACCCGCGTATTGGCGAAGCGGAGTCGGAATCTGGATCTGTGGCATATCTATCTAGAGATGCTATCGTACGGGGCTGGGATTCACGGTGCAAATGGGTTTCTCTGTGACCTCTGTAGTGGAACCGCTTCGAGCTACGAGCTTGAATCTTAAAGCAGTCCGATGAAGTGTAGTGCCGGCATCTTGCCCGGGACGGCGACGCTACTGTCAGATTCTGTACTGAGCCAACGCCCAGCAAACCGTAAGAATGATGCCGTCACGGTACTAGGACGATGCGATGGGTTCGTCCACGAATTTCTTGTCGTCCTCATCACTTCCAGTAAGTTCAAACGAATTTGTCACCGCCGCTTTGCCCTTCTCCACGCTGGTGATCACATACGAGCAACCGAACCAGTGCGCTTCGGCGAGGTCGGTGGTTGACCAGCGGGCTGGATGATCGGGATGCGAGTGATAGAAGCCGACAATGTCCTCGCCGCGTTCACGGCCTTCGCGCTGGATGCGGATGAGTTCCCTGGGATCGATGTGGTAGCGGTTGTGCGGCGAGTCGTCACGCGTGTTGCCGGCGCGGGAGATGCGGGCCACGGACTTGGAGCCGTCGTCCGCAAACTGGCCGAGCAACACGCCGCAGCACTCATGGGGATAGGTTTCTTCGCCGTGCAGGCGAAGTTCATCATAAGAAACCTGATCGATTCTAAGCATGGAAAGCGAACTCACCACAGAGACACAGAGTCACCGAGAAAACCAAAATCGGGAAAGAGCAAACCTGACTCCGAACAAATCAAAAAAAGATCTTCTCTGCGCCTCTGTGCCTCTGTGGTGAATTGATTTTAGCCTTGCGTCCAAAATTTCTCGCCCAAATACCGCTCGCCCGAGTCGCCGAGGATGGTGACGATCACCGGCTGCTGCTTCTTCAAGCTTTCGGCGAGCTTCAGGCTACCTACAATTCCGGCTGCGGCCGACACGCCGACCAGCAATCCCGCTTCGCGGGCCAGACGGCACGCCATCGCGTGGGCATCTTCGGTGTGGATTTCCAGTTGTTCGTCCGCCAGTGTGGGATCGTAGATGCCCGGCACCATGGTCGATCCCAGGTGCTTGGTGCCTTCGATGCCGTGGAAGGGAGAATCCGGCTGCAACGAGATGCAACGGATATTCGGATTCAACTCTTTCAATCGGCGCGTGGTCCCGACGAAAGTTCCCGTCGTCCCCATGATGGCGACGAAGTGCGTGATGCGGCCGTCGGTCTGGCGCCAGATTTCGTTGGCCGTGGTGTTGTAATGGGCTCGCCAGTTGGCCTCGTTGGAATACTGGTCGGCGTAAAAATAAAGATCGGGATGTTTTTCCGCGAGGTCGTGAGCGACGCGGGTGGCGCCGTCCGAACCTTCTCCTGCGTCGGTGAGGATGATATTTGCGCCGTATGCTTGTAGAATGCGCTTGCGCTCAGGAGAAATATTCTCGGGAACGCAGAGCGCGACGGGAAATCCGAGGGCCGCACCCAGCATGGAGTACGCAATGCCGGTGTTGCCGCTGGTGGAATCGAGCAGAGTTTTTCCCGGAGCCAGCTTTCCACAACGGCGCGCTTCCGTTACGATGCTGGACGCCGTGCGATCTTTGATCGATCCGCCGGGGTTATACCATTCGGCTTTTCCGTAAAGCTGGACCGAGGGGAGTTCGGACGTAAGCGCATCGAAGCGCAGCAGCGGAGTGTTGCCGATGCGCGCGAGCAAACTCTCTCCAGCCACGCGCACCGCGGCGACATCGGCACTGCTATTGCGCGGTCGCGGAACCGGATTGGGGTTGGCTGCCGTCAAGGTGAAAAAGCCCTAATGACCAGAGTAATGTGCCTGCAACCTGAAAAAGGTATATCTATACTACGACCTTTGATTCGGCAGGACGAAGTTCGGTTTCACGGAATCAAGGAAGCATCGGAAACGACGCGGTCGCATCTAACGTTTCAAGGGCAGAACAAAACGGCAAGACAGAACTGAAAGAGAATAAATGTCAACCAAAGTAGAAGAACGCACTTACGACGACGCAGTCCTCTGGCTGCGCGAACATGGTTTTGATCTGATCGAAGCTCCGGGCACGCAGAGCCGCGTGTTTGCCAGGAAGTACAACGTGTCGGCGGCCATCCAGAAAACAGACGATGGCGGCGCAAAAATTTTTGCGTATCC
>JAYTFO010000213.1:0-2343 GCA_043734305.1 Acidobacteriota bacterium
CCCGCAACTGCTCCTGCGAATCGGTGACTTCAAACGTTGACGTCTGATAAATGGGCGCTGTCAGCGGGCCATTCTTCTTATGCAGACTCGCTCCCCCGCGAACCGCTTCGGTCTCCTGCCGATACTCATGCTTTTTCATCTTCGTGAAACCGCCTCTCTCGATAAAAGTGAAACTCGTCATCACCCGCTGCTTTTGGGTGGCGCAGCGCTTCAGCGCTGCGATTATGCCCCCTAACGATGGGCTTCAGCCCCAGAGGTCACTGCTGTCCGCACCGCCGCCAACCATGCCGCCGAGCGCGCGTGCCGTCCGATCACCAACTTATCAAATTCCTGTTGCAGCGCTCGTGTCACCGGTCCTGTTTTTCCTTCGCCGATCTTTCGGAAGTCAATCTCACGCAGTGCGACCACTTCCGCCGCCGTTCCGCACACAAACACTTCGTCCGCGATATAGAGCTGATCCCTTGAAATGGACTCTTCCACGACGCTATGACCCCGGTCGCGGGCCAGTGTAATCAGGCTGTCGCGCGTGATGCCTTCCAGAATCCCCGCCCGCGGTGTTGTATAAATCACGTTGTTCCGCACGATGAAAAGATTTTCTCCCGTGCACTCCGCTACATATCCATCCGGCCCGAGCATGATGGCTTCGTCGAATCCGGCGCGCTGCGATTCTGTCTTGGCGAGGATCGAACTCACGTAGTTTCCCGAAACCTTGGCCTTGGTCATCATGATGTTAGGATGCAGCCGCGTGAACGACGCAATATTAGCGCGAATGCCGCGCTCTTTCGCCTCCGCGCCCAGAAATGATTTCCATTCCCACACCGCGACCATGAAACGTGGCTTGCCCGCCTCCACGGTCATGGTCAGTGCGCCGTCCAGAAAAATCATGGGACGGATGTAACACGCCGAAAACTCATTCGCCGAAATTGTCTGGTGAATCGCGGTCCGCATCTGATCGGCGCTGAACGGCAAGTCGCGAAAACCCACGATGTGCGCCGAGTCCAGCAGCCGTTCCACATGTTCGTCGAGGCGAAGAACGGCTGGCCCGGAGTCGGTCGCGTAGCAGCGGATGCCTTCAAACACGCTGAAGCCGTATTGCACGCCCGCGCTCAGAAAGGGCACAACGCCCTCGCTGGCGGGTCGCAAAGAATCGTCAATCCAGATGTAGCGCGCGCTTCCCATGAATCTCCTCGTGCAAACTGCCGTTCTCGTTATCGCTCTCATTAAAAGACTACCTGCCGCAACCGGAGCTCGGCAAGGCGCATGACAAATGGATTTTCTATTCCTCTATAATCGGCGACGGACTTCATCATTATGGAAACCGGACTCAAGAACCGCGTCGCCATCGTTGCTGCCTCCAGCCAGGGAATTGGCCGGGCTACGGCCGAAGCCTTCGCTGCCGAAGGTTGCCGCGTTGCCATGTGTGCGCGCAATCGCGAATCCCTCCACGCCGCTGCCGAAGGAATTCGCAGCCAGTACCATGTCGAAGTGATTGCCGAACCGTTCGACGTGACGGACGCTGGCGCGGTCCGCGATTTTGTCAGTGCCGTTGTCCAGAAATTCGGCAGTGCCGACATCTGCGTCACCAACGCCGGAGGCCCGCCTGCCAAAGGTTTTCTCGCGACCACCATCGAAGAATGGAAGCGGGCCGTGGATGTGAATTTCATGAGTACCGTTTATTTTGCGCACCAGGTCATCCCCCACATGCAAAAAAAGAAGTGGGGACGAATCCTGACCATTACTTCGGTCGCAACAAAACAACCCGTCGCCGACCTTGTGTATTCCAATGCGGTGCGGGCCGCCGTCGTGGGACTGGTCAAGAGTCTGGCCAATGAGTTCGGCAAAGACGGTATTTTGGTCAACAACGTCGGCCCCGGATACACCGCCACCGATCGCCTGAAGGAACTCGCCAAGTCACGCTCGGTCGCATCGGGAAAATCGGAAACAGAAATCCTCGACGGCCTGGCCGCCGAAACATCTCTCAAGCGTCTTGGCGAACCCCGCGAACTGGCCGACGCGATTGTGTGGCTTGCCTCCGACCGCGCCTCCTATATCACCGGCCAGACGATCCTGGTGGACGGTGGTGTTTACAAAGGGACGTAAACGTTTTCATCGCGAATATTCGTGACCGATGCTTACATCGGCGTTTGGAAATATGACTTCTGGAATCTCTCAGCCCAGAGCTGTACCCGTAACCCATTTCAACAATTGCAACGCTTGTTTTTTTCAAGTAAGCTGTCGCTCATCCTGAACATGATTCCGAATATCATCCGCGCCGCGCGGATTTTGAGGAACAGCGCCATGCACCATTCGCCGGCATGACCGCAGTGAGATATCGGGTCCGGC
>JAYTFO010000214.1:0-3240 GCA_043734305.1 Acidobacteriota bacterium
TAGAGGTGGAGTGGTTCCAGGCGGCAGTTGCCGGATCGCGGTCTGCGAAATGGCCGTCACCTGCGCCAGTGCTGTCTGAATGTTTGCGTTGGGACGAAAGAAAATTTTAACCACGGCTACGCCAGTTAACGATTGTGACTCGATGTGTTCGATGTCATTGACCAGCGTGGTGAGTCCGCGCTCCGTCACCGAAGTGATGCGCGTGGACATATCGCGCGGTGACAGCCCGGCGTAATTCCACACAATGCTGATAACCGGAATGTTGATCTCAGGAAATATGTCGGTGGGCGTGCGAAGAATCACCACCGGACTCAAAATCAGGATCAACAACGCCATAACCACGAAGGTGTATGGCCGGCGCAGCGCTAGAGCAACAATCCACATAAAACTAGTTCACCAACCATTTCCGGCCAAATCTCTGCCGTTCTGTTCACTTTAGATGAAAAACGAGTCGTATCGGATTTAAATTCTGCTAGAGTGGTCGCAGATGTCAAAATTGTCTAACGCAGTAGAGCGATCCAGCGCACGTGGCCCTGGTCGCCCCCGCAGCGAACAGGCCCGCACAGCTATTCTGCAAAGTACGCTGGACCTGCTGAAAGAGGTCGGATTCAACGAACTTTCCATCGAATCCATTGCGGCGCGCGCCGAAGTCGGCAAAGCCACGGTGTATCGCTGGTGGCCTAACAAGGCAGCGTTGGTGATAGATGCTTTCGTTTCCGTCGTAGGAGAAGAACTGGGATTCAAGTCTAGGGGATCGGTGCGTAACGCCCTGCGAGATCAAATGCGGCGCTGGACAATAGTATTTCGGAGCCCCCTGGGACGAATCGTTGCCTCTATAATCGGTGCCGGCCAGTCGGAGCCCGAAATTCTCGAGGCTTTTCGCGAGCACTGGGTCGAGCCAAAGCGGCGCGAAGCGCGCGAAATGCTAAAGCGAGGGATCAAGAACGGCGAGATCAAAGACCTGGATCCCGACACAATTTTAGATATTCTTTATGGGCCGCTGTATTTCCGGCTCCTCGTCCAGAACACACCGCTTTCATCTGACTTCGCTGACGTCGTGTTATCGGCCATTGCGCCGGGGCTGTTTCGATAAGGCGAGTGTTATCCTGATTTTCAAAACGAGATGATAACCCGCTACGTACCGCCTGCCGCCGCCTTTTGCGTACTTTTTGCGTCCCTCTTCTGTCTCGCCGATCCTGTGGGACCCGCGAGTGCTAAAAGCAAGACTGCTCCGAACACTCCGTATGTATTAAATGAATTCACCGCAAGCACTCCTCTGCGTGACGGTATCGAAGTGCGAAGCGGCCGCGCGACCGTCAAAATCACGGCGCTGCGCGATGACGTTTTACGAATTCGTATCGCTTCCACTGGAGAGATGCCAGAAGACGCCTCGTGGGCGGTGCTAGACTCAGCGCGCCAACAATCCGCAAGCGTTACTCAGGAGGATTCGACTGACCACGTTGGCTTTCGCACGGCTTCCCTGCGAGTGAGGATTGACCGTTCGACGATGCGTTTGCAGATCACTGATCTTGCGGGCAATGTTCTGCAAGAAGACGCTGAGGGATGGCCGGTCACTTTTCACAAGGGGTCATTCCGCCTCTATAAGAAGATGCCAGACGATGAGCACTATTTTGGTTTAGGAGATAAAGTTGGGCCGCTGGACCGGCGTGAACAAGCGTTTGCGTTATGGAATACAGATGCGTTCGGGTTCCAAGAATCAACTGATCCTATTTACAAAGCCATCCCATTCTTCTTGACCATGCACGGCGGACGCGCGACCGGCGTGTTACTCGACAACACGTGGCGTAGCAGCTTCGATTTCGGCAAAGAGAACAGAGGTGTCTACTCTTTTGGTGCGCAGAACGGCGCGCTGGATTACTACATCCTCTACGGACCAGATCCGAAACATGTTCTCACCACTTATGCGTGGCTTACGGGGCCGACTCCGCTGCCGCCGCTATGGACGTTCGGCTATCAGCAATCACGCTACAGCTATGAAACCGAATCGCGGTTCAGAGAAGTCGCCGCGAAGCTCCGCGCCGACAAGATACCCTGTGACGCACTTTATCTGGACATAGATTATCAAAGAAGGAATCGGCCCTTTACCGTGGATACTGAAAAATTTCCTCACTTCGGCCCTATGATCGCCGACCTGAAGACGCAAAAGTTTCATGTTGTCGCAATAACCGACTTACATATCGCACATCTTCCCGGGCAGGGTTATGCTCCGTACGACAGCGGAGTTGAGGGCGATCATTTTGTTAAGAACCCCGACGGGTCCATTTATGTCGGTGAGGTTTGGCCTGGGCCGTCTAGCTTCCCCGACTTTACTCGAGACATCACGCGCGAATGGTGGGGAACGCTTTATACAGACTTCGTTTCCCTCGGCGTGGCTGGCTTTTGGAACGATATGAACGAGCCCGCCCTCTTCAAAACACCAACCAAGACGATGCCTGACGATATTCAACATCGCATCGAAGGCAGCGGCTTCCATTCGCGGACTACGTCTCACCTGGAAATTCACAACGTTTTTGGCATGGAGAATTCGCGGGGTACTTACGAAGGCTTATTGAAACTATCGCCCGATCAAAGACCGTTTGTGTTGACCCGAGCCTCCTACGCCGGGGGCCAACGATATGCAGCCACATGGACGGGAGACAACAGCAGCACTTGGAATCACCTTCGGCTAACCACTCCGATGTTGCTCAATCTTGGCCTCAGCGGATTCGGTCTCGCTGGCGCCGACGTCGGCGGCTTTGCAGGCACACCGCAACCTGATCTTCTTACCAAGTGGATAGAACTTGCTGCCTTTCAACCGATTGATCGCAACCACGCAGAGAAAGGGTCGGCGGATCGCGAGCCCTGGGTTCATGGCCCTGAGCAGGAGAATATCCGCCGCCGTTATATAGAAGAGCGTTACCGCTTGATGCCCTACATCTACACCACTGGCGAAGAGATGTCGCGCTCAGGTCTGCCCATTGTGCGTCCGCTGTTTCTTGAGTTTCCTAATGACGCCCCGGATGGTCATCCTCTCGATATCGATGTCGGGAACGAATTCATGTTTGGACCTAACTTACTCGTAGCGCCAGCTCCATATCCTGAAAAATTGAGTATCTACCCATTGATGTTGCCGCAGGGAGATTGGTACGACTATTGGACTGGCGAACGACGCAAATCGGGTGAAAAGATTAGTCCAACCCTGGAAGTATTGCCCGTGTTCGTTCGAGGCGGATCCATTAT
>JAYTFO010000215.1:0-5300 GCA_043734305.1 Acidobacteriota bacterium
AATTTTTCGATGCGGTGGGGCGCACTGTGATCGTCGACGAAAAACATATGGACGCGGTCACCGGCCTGTCGGCAAGCGGCCCGGCGTATATCTACATTATTCTCGAGTCGCTGGCGGAGGCGGGCGTAAAGGTCGGCCTGCCGCGCGATGTATCAACTTTGCTGGCGGCGCAGACCACGCTGGGCGCAGCGCGTGTGGTGCTCGAGACAGGAGATCATCCGGCACTGCTGAAAGACGCGGTCACTACGCCTGCGGGATGCACGATCGACGGGATCATGGAACTGGAAGAAGGAAAACTTCGCGTGACGCTGATCAAAGCGGTGGTGAAAGCGGTGCAGCGCGCGAAAGAGCTGGCGTTTTCGTAGGTGGAAAACTTCTTCACCGCCGAGACGCCGAGGTCACCGAGAAATTCTTGGGCTTGAACGACCCATGTTGTTCCCCAGGCTCCGGGCACATCAAGATTTTCACAACAATGATTTTCTCGGCGTCTCGGCGGTAGAACTTGCATTATTCCGGCAGCGAAAACCTCAACGTGACATCAGTCTGAAACTCCACGGGACGGCCCAGGACGCGATAGGGCTCGTAACGCCAGGTGCGGACAGCGTCGACTGCAGCGGAAGCCAGGGTTGGATCGCCGTGCAGGGCGCGGGTGGAAGCGATCAAACCGTCCGGTCCGACGACAACTTCCAACACGACATCTCCGGTGCGATGGGCCGCGAGAGCTTCGGGGGGATACTGCGGTTCGCTGCGCAGACGGAGGCGGCTCTCGGCCCTTCCGGGTGCGAGCCAGACCAGGGCAATCGCATCCGGATTGGCGGTTCCAGGCACTTGCTCCGACGCTTCCGAGTCCGGAGTGGGTTTCCGGGGAACGACGGGCTTCAGGCGAAAAACGACTCTTCCTTGTTCGTAAACCACCAGGCCGCCGGGATTCGAGTCGGGTGTAGGTTTGGCGAATGCAGCGGAACCGGCGGCCGGCAGCTTTCCTGAAGGAGCGAGCGGAGCAGGACTCTTCGTGGCGTTCGCCGGCACGGTCGGGTTGGACGCGCCGGGCGAAGAAAGCGATCGCCCAAGCCATCCGATACGTGATCCGATCGTAAAGCTGATGGCGACGGCGAGGAGAATGGCGAGGCCTCCGAGAACGAGGCTCCAGATTTCGTAGGGCGCCGGCTGCTTCTGGGGCGCGTATTGCGACCCCAGGACGAACGGCTGCAAGTCAGGGACGGCCGAGATTACCGCCGGGCGGTGCTCCAGTTCGAGCGCGGCCCGCCGAATGCGAGCCACGTCACGCGCAAAGATTTCCAACAGGTTCTGATCGCTTTCCACGAACTCGGCTGGATCGGTTGCGAACACTTCCAGCACGCCCACCAGTTCATCACCTTCCAGGATCGGAACGATCAGCATGGAGCGAATTCCCAATCGTCGGGAAGCATCGGCGGCGACGCGGGGATCGGTTTCCGTGTCCATGCATAGTTGCGACTCGTGAGTGCGCAGACAGGCTCCGGAGAGGCCGTCGCGAGTATTGAGAGGGATGCCGAGATCGGGAGCATGGTCTCCGGTGGCGGCGCGGCAAACCATTTCGTCGCCGCGTTTGAGCGCGAGAGCCGCAGCGCGCGCGCGAGTGGCGGTGGCGGCCCGCACCACCAGTTCATTGAGCACCAGGTCAAGGCCGAGCCCCGGAGGGAAGCCGGAGGCGATCAGCCGCGTGAGCGCTTCCACCAGGTCCGGCTGGGCAAGCGGATTCGAATCGTCATCGCGCGGATCGGACCACGACATGGGTTGCGGGAGCATAGGGACGTCCCGGTAGCTTGCCGGCGTGGCAATCGAAAGCAGGCCTGGAGGCGAGTTTCCCGCGAATCGAAGGGGAAGTCAATTCTGGATTGTCAGGCTGCACTAGCGAGTGTCGCGACTTCGATCGCGGAAACAAAGGGCCGCTGTAGAACGGCCCGGTCTGCAAATCGAAAGCCCTACTGGGCGACTTCGCTGAAAAAGGTGGGGCTAGGGACGCCGGCGGCGCTGGCGCTGATGGTCACCGGGCCCGCGAGGCTGGGCAGAGTGTAAAACGCCAGAGCAGTTCCGGAATTGTCGGTGACCACGGGATTACCGGAGAACAAGCCTCCAGCACCGCTATCGCTAAAGACGACGGCGACGCCAGAAACACGGTTGGCGTACTGATCACCCACAATGACGGTGAGCGGCTGTGGCAATTGCGATCCGGCGGGTGCGGCCTGCCCGTCGCCGCCACTGACGGTTACTGACGATGCCGCGCCGGGGGTGACGGTTTCGTGAAACGCTGCCGAGCCGGAACCCGCGGTCGCCGTGATGGTGACGGACCCCGCGACCGTCCCCGCGGTGTAGTTCGCGCTCGCGTTGCCGCCGCTGTCGGTGGTCGCCGGGCTGCCAGTAAAACTTCCCGACGGAGCCGTGAACGTCACCGAAGCGCCAGCGACGGCGTTCCCCGCTTGATCCGTCACTTTGAGTGCGAGTGCTTGAGGCAGCGGAAAGGCGACGCTGGTGGATTGGTTGTCGCCGGAAACAATGGCAACATTGGCGGGTGGTCCCACCACGGCGGTTTCACTAAACTTGACCGCCTTCAGTCCGGGGACACTGGAACTGCCAGTGACTTTGTACGTACCGGGGAGGTTGGGCAACTTGTAGTTCGTAGCTGCCTTCCCGGTCGCGTCGGTAACCGCTGATGGTGGGGTTGGTACTCCCCCTGTCCCACCGTCGCCGAAAGTGAGGGTGACACCGGGCACGCCGTTCGCATAGGCATCCTGCACCTTAGCAGTAAGGGGGACGGGCAGAACGGAACCGGCGGGGCCGGTTTGGTTGTTTCCTGCGCTGCTTAGGATCAGAACCGGAGGACCCGGCAGTGCGGTTGCGGTGGTGGTCACATCGGTGAATCCGGATGAGGACATGATCAGGGTGTAAGTCCCGGCTTTTTTCGGCACCGTGTAGTTGGAAGCGGCAACCCCATTGACATCGGTGAATGCGGTAGGCGGGTTGAAGGTGCCACCTTTGCCGCCATCGCTGAAATTGACGGCTATGCCGGGAAGCGCGGTATTGGTATATCCCTGCACGGTCTGTACCTGAATGGGCGCTGGCAACGGATTCGTGACCACCGCGCTTTGCCCACCGCCCGAAAGCAAGGTGATGAAGTGGCGGAGCCCGTAGACCTCCAGCGAATTCCGGGTGGCAACGTACACCCTTCCATTGGCTACGGTTTGGGTGGCGAAGTGACCGACCGCCGGAAGAGTGTCGCCCACGGTTTGCTTGCTGTTATACAACATACCCAGAGTATCCGCACGGTAAGCAAAGAGTGCGCCTCCGTTGATCACCCAGACGATCCCGTCGGCGTTGCCGTCGGCGGAAATGGCGGGAGTATGGGCACCGGTGAGCTTGGCGGATGTCTGGAGGACGGGAGCCGTGGACAACATCCCTCCCGAAACCGAAAATGCTTTCATTCGGTCACCCTTCGCGCTGAAGTACAACCGTCCGTTCCAGTACGCGGGCCCGCCTCGTACCTGACCAATCACGCCCGGCAATTCCTGGATGATCTGGTCATTGGTGGCGTACAATCCCAGCCCATCGCGATTCAGGACGTAGATCGTACCCTGTTTGCCAGCGGCGACCATAACATGGGGAATCAGACCGTCCTGGTCCGGCAGCAAAAGTGGGGAACCGCCACTCAAGTCCAGATCGTGGCTGTTGATAAAGGCCACAGCCGACGGAATAAAAAAGTCCGTCAATTCCAACGAACTGCCGGTGAGCCTGAGGACTGCCTCGGTGTAACCCTGGCCGCCGATGTCCAAATCGAAGGTTCCTTCGGAGGTCAGCGGATAGAGGTTTCCGGCATCGTCGCCCGCCAATCCGCCGCCCGCCTGCCAGATGGACGTGAGACCGTGGTCGGGGTTGGTGTTGAATGCGCCAGTCTGTTGCAGCGTGGAGGCGTCATAGGCGAGCACCCATCCGGTGTTGTTGTCGTTGCACCCATTGGAACCGAAACCCAGGTACACGACGCCGTTCATCAGCAACAATCCGGGACGGTTCTTTTGGTGCAGGCTGTTGAAGACGGTCACATGTCCGGCATGGCTGGTGCTGGTCGCGCTAATGACGGTGGGACCGCCGAATTTCTCCTGTCCGGTGGCGAGATCGAGCGCGTGCAAGCGGTGGACGACCGTCCCATTGTCAACCGTCTTGGCGACGACGTACATCGTGCTCTTCGCGACATCGGGGGTGACATCGATGGCTGGAGTGGAAAGGATTCCCTCTTCAATGAATCCGCCCTCGGCGCCGCAGGGAAGTGTGGCGCCGCTGGCGACGGTGATTCCATGGGAGGGGTCGGTGAAATTCACTTGCCACAACGGTGTTGCGTTGTTACCGGTGTTGTTTTCCGCGTCGAAGGCGTACACCGAGTCTTCCATCGTCACCACGTAGACGACGTTGTGCACTCCCTTCCCAGGGATGTTCACGTTCGGGACGTAGAGGGGTTGCGCCTGGGCAACATAGTCGATAGGGAAGCTGAATAGTCGTCCAAAATTGCTCTTATTGACATTGCCCGGAGAAAGAAGGGTCTCGTTGGTGTTGGCCGCGGTGCGGGCGTTGTCGGCCAGGCTGGTACGGAACGCCACCTGCGCGGAACCGAACGAGAGCAGGCATAAAACCAGCAGACTCACGAGGACAAGCCGGGAATAAAAGCGCGAGCGGTAACTCGAACCTTGTGGAAACAAGAGACAAAAATGGGGGCTTCCCACCCGATCAAAACCACTTACGAAACGCATTGCCAAGGCTCCTCCAAGAAATGTACCGCCGGCAGACCGGTGGCCTACAGAGAGCTGTACCAGGGGAAAGAGCAGTTGTTAAGCCACGGGGGGGAGGGGCTTGTCTGAGCTAAAGGGTTAAGAGTCCGTTAGATTCTTATAGCATGCTGCTCTTGGTCCCTAGGCTATTTCTTTTCAAATGCAATTGTTTGCACATTTTGGAACTATTTGGGCGGCGCCAAATAATGGAGACCCGCCGCGGTAAAGATCGGTATCAAAACTCAACTCGAAGTGATTGGCCTGGCTGAAAAGCGTGCCATGGGCGGGCAAAGCGGCGCCGGAAGCGTCCGCGACCGAAAGACGGAGTTCGCCGGATCGATCCTGCGCCACAGAGTCAGGCGGGAGCGCAATCAGTAAAGCAGCCAGGATTCCGGCACTTAAGAGGAGGATGCCCGTTAGTTCGTAGAAAGAAGCGACTCTCAACCCCGGTCATAATGACCGAGGGTAGTTTTTCTGCCAAGAAAAAAGGAGAGAGTCGCTATG
>JAYTFO010000216.1:0-10435 GCA_043734305.1 Acidobacteriota bacterium
ACTTTCCTCAATCATGCCGATCACGGTCTCGGCGGCCATCTGGCCCATTTTTACGAGGGGTTGGCGGACGGTGGTCAGGCTGGGAGTGTTGAAGGCGGCCCATTGAATATCGTCGAAGCCGACCACCGAAATATCCTGCGGAACGCGCAGTCCTTCTTCTTGAATGGCGCGAATCGCGCCGATGGCGGCAATGTCGTTGTACGCGAACAATGCGGTAAAGGGCTTCTTGCGGGCGAGCAGTTCTTTCGCGTAGGGATATCCCAATTGCGGCGACGGGTCGTCCATCTCGAGATGGACGACGAGTTGGGGGTCCATCACCAATCCCAGGTCCTGCGCCACTTTGCAGACTGCCTTCCAGCGATCTTCCGAATCGGAACTGAAGGGCTGGCCTTTCATGAAGGCGATCTTGCGATGCCCGAGTTCAAACAGATGCTCCAACCCCACCCTGATCCCCTGCTCCTGATCCAGGATGATGTTAGTGACGCCCGGGAAATCGCGGTGCCCGGCCACGCACACTGTGGGTAATGGGGGAGGTTCCTCAAAACTCGTATCCACCGTGACAAAACCTTCTACTCCGCGTTCGAGCAGAAGTTGTGAATAGTCGCGCAGCATGTCTGCGTTGTGGCGATGAATGACCGTGAGGAAGAAGTAGTTATTTTCCCGGAGGTAGGCCTCGACTCCGCTGATCACCAGGGAGCCGTACGAGTCACCGATCTCTTCGAGGATGAGCCCAATGGAGTAGGTGCGTTTCTTGCGCAACGATCGGGCAAGAAAGTTGGGACGGTATTTCAGTTCCTGGGCGGCCGTCCGAATGCGCTGCCGGGTATGTTCCGGGATGGAGCGCGCCGACGGGGCGTTATTCAGCACTGCCGAAACGGTGCCGGGCGCGAGTCCGACGTGCTCCGCCACTGCGCGTAGCGTCACTGCCCCCGGGGAACTGAGTCGAGACTTCTTGCTCTTTACCATGCGCCGCGATCATCGCAGACCTCTGCGATACCCACACCTCGACTTTCCCCACGTAAGTCTTGTGATCCCTGGCAGCGAACGCGCTACTTGGCTGCCTCCATGGTAAACGCGTCCGTGATATTGCGCACCTTTAATGATCGGCGGATCTCCAAGAGGTCCGTTTTCGTCTTCAATTGCAGCGTGATGGGTTCGTTGGGAAGGAGATCGAAATAGTTGTCGGAAACTTCCACATCGTGATCGCCGAAGCTCACGTACACGTGTTTTGCCAATACCGCCGATTGCAGCCGTAACGCGTAGTTCCCGTTGCTGCCGGTTGCTTCCGCCTGAATCGATGCGCTGGGAAGAGCCAGATTGCGGACGCGGTCGAACAAAAAAACGTTGCGAGAGACGACCTTTCCACCCTGCATCAGGTCGACGACCGCGAATGCATGTTGCGCGTCAGAGTCCTTCAACAATTCCGGTCGCGTGAAGGAGGCATACACTTTGCTGGAAAGTTCGGTGACGGTGACTGCCTGCTTCTTCTCGAAAATCGCCTTGCCCTGGAAGTCCAGAACGCGAACGCGTAACTCGGCTTCCGCGGGTTGCACTTTGTCGGAGACAACGTACACCGACAGCGTGCCGTTTTCCTCCCAGGGCGACACCAGCAGATCGTCATAGAAACGGCGCGCGTAGTAGTGCAGCGCTTTCCAGTGACCGTAGTAGTCAATGCTCGCCCACGACGCCACCGGCCAGCAGTCGTTCAGTTGCCAGTAGAGCGACCCCATGGTGCGCGGCCGTTGCCGCCGCAGATGCTCGGCTCCAACTTTGATCGCTTCGGCCTGCATCACCTGGCTGACGTAGAGGAATGATTCGAAGTCTTTCGGTTCGCGGAATTCGCGCAATACGTAAGTGCGGATGCGCTCGTTACCGCCGACATTCTTCTGATGCACCTGCATCACCGGCGAAATGATGTCGAGGTCCTCCGGCTCGGCAAATTTACGGACGGTCTGGATATCAGGAAAAGACTGGAAGCCGTACTCCGACATGAAGCGCGGAAACTGGTGTGTGTATTCGGAGATCGGCTCCAGCGCATGCCACACCGACCAATAGTGCATGTCGCCATTGCGCTGTCCGCCCGGGTCATCCTCAAAGTTGGCGGAAGGAGAGCTGGGCCAATAGGGCACCGGCGCTCCGTTTTCAGCAACCACGCTCTTGATGATGTCGTGAAACAGCACAACGTAGTCCTGCCAGACGCGCTCCCGCTGCGGCGGAGTCAAAGTCTCCTTGAAGTACACGCGGTCGCCCCAGTAGCGCCAGCCGGTTTCCACTTCGTTGTTGCCGCTCCAGAGCGTGATGCTCGGATGATCGCGCAGGCGCTTCACCTGTTGCGTCACTTCTTCGCGGACGTTTTCCTGAAAGGCTAGGTCTCCGGGAACCATGGCGCCGCCGAACATAAAATCCTGCCAGACCATGATGCCGAGCTCGTCGCAAATATCGTAGAAGTCGTCGGTCTCATAATATCCGCCGCCCCAATGCCGGATCATATTCATGTGGGCGTCGCGCGCCGACTGGAGAATCTGCCGATGCTGCGCGGGTGTGACGCGGGTCGCGAAGCTGTCGAATGGAATCACGTCCGCGCCTTTGGCGAACACCGGGATGCCATTCACGACAAACGTGAAGCTCTTTCCCCACTGGTCGGGCTGGCGGCGCAATTCGAGGGAGCGTAACCCGGTGCGCAATTCGGCGCGGTCCTCAACCGTGGGCTTCTTACCTTTTGCGACGGATAGCGTTCCGAAAAATTTGTAGAGAGTCTGCGGTCCGTATCCGTTCGGATACCACAGGCTCGGATTTTTAACATGGAAGGGGATGGAAACATGGTTCATCCCTTCGTCGAGCAGAGCCTTCTGTTCGGCGGCCGCAACATTCTTTCCAGCCGCGCCATCGTGCTCAATGGCAAGACTCACTTCCCCGGCCTTACTCGCGAAGACGTCAAACTCCGCGCGCAGCTCGGCGTCATCTTTGTTGATTTTCTCCTGCTTGATGTGAAAATTATCAATGCGCAGATCGTCCCATGCGATGAGTTTCAAGGGTAGCCAGATGCCCTCGGTGATGTAGCGCGGACCCCAATCCCAACCATAGTTGTAAGGTGCTTTACGCGTGTAAGGATCGGTCGCGATGCCTTCTTCGCTGACGATCTGCACCTGGCCCACCGTGGGCAGGCGAACCGGCAGCGCTTTCACTTTCGGCATCATCAACATCACGGGAGAATGAAAGACGATGCGCAGAGTGTTCTTGCCCGCGTGCAGTTTTTCCTTCACCGCAATACGCCAGGAGCGGAACATGTTGTCCGCCGTCAGCAGTGCGGCGTCGTTGAGATACACGTCGGCGTAGGTGTCGAGTCCGGCAAACTGCAAGTCGACGTGCCCGCGTGCCAGCGTCGCAGAGTCAACGTCGAATTCAGTCTTGTACTCCCAGTCCGTGAGTCCGATCCACTGGAGAGACTTTTCATTGTCGCGATAAAACGGATCTTGAATCAGCTTGTTGTGCAGAAGATCCATCTGCACCAACCCGGGGACCTCAGCGGGATGCCACTGCTCCACTCCTGCATGGCCCTTGTCGTTCAGAGCGCGAAACTGCCAGCCCGAGTGCAGTGGCAGCGCCGTGGGCGGCAAAGCGAGAACGGGAAGGGCGAGGGTGAAAAATAGAACGACGACGGCAATGATTTCCCGAAATCCGCAACGACGGGCAGAGGCCATGATGAACTCCCAGAGCTTTATGGGTGCGGGCCGGATTATACCCGTGGACCGGGGAGGGGTAAAGTTAAGGCACTCTACAAAACCGATTTTCTATTATCCCGTCGATGGCGTAACTGCTTCCGTCTATCGAAACCGTTAACCACCAAGGGCACGAAGGTCCACGAAGGAAACACAGGAGCCGAAAAGCCTTCGTGATCCTTGGTGTCCTTCGTGGTTCAGGCTCTTTCTCGCCTTGGCATGAAACTAACACCGACCGTCTTTTGTTCTTCCCACGCTGGCGAAAACAATCTACAATAACGATTTTCTAGAAGATTGCAGACTCGATTCGACCTTAAGGGAATAACCCCAAAATCCGTCCCAGCTCCTGGAGGCTGCATGAAGTTTCGCCATGCGAAGTACGCCGCTTTACTCCTGCTCACTTTCTGTACACGTTCTCTCTGGGCAGGGGACGCGATCCCCAAGATTGCCTGGAAGCGTGGGATTGGCGTGCCCTTTGCCAACGCGGGCACACGCAAGCCCGAACTGACCAGCCTGATTGACGACGGCTACTGGCAGGGAGCTCCGGTCGGCGGATTCGGCTCGGGAACTTTCTCACGCACCTATCGGGGCGACTTTTCGCGCTGGCATCTGAAGGCCGGCATTCACAAATACGAGACGGTGTACGCCAACCAGTTTGCCGTTTATGAAAAATCTGCCGGGGCAGCAGAAGGATTTGCCCAAGCTCTGGTCGCCGATCACCCCAAAGATGGGAGCCTCAGTTCCTGGAAGTGGGACTATCCAGTTGGGGCGGGAGATTACTACGCGCTGTATCCCAAGTCCTGGTACGACTACCGCTCGGAAAAACTTCCCGCGCACGTGATGCTGGAGCAGTTCTCCCCCGTGCTGCCGGACAACTATAAGGAATCGAGTTATCCGGTGGCCGTGTATCGGTGGCACGCCGACAATCCTACGGATAAGCCGGTGACGGTTTCGATCCTTCTCTCGTGGGCGAACATGCTGGGCTGGCTGCGTTATCCGTCGCGCGACTTTAACGGCAAGATGAACTCCGGAAATTACAACAGCGTCGTGAGCACGCCGATGGGCTCCGCCGGAACGATGAAGGGAATTATGTTTGACCGCATCCGTCCGGCCGACGTTGCGAACGATTGGGACGGGCAATTCGCCATTGCCGCGCTGGAGTCTCCGGGAGTGGAGGTCACCTACCAGAACAGTTTCTTACCGGAGGGCGACGGCGCCGACGTCTGGAAACCTTTCTCGAAGGATGGCCGCCTATCGAACAGCGATTTCAAGTGGACCAGCAGCGGAGAAACTCTAGCGGGCGCGATCGCAGTGCGCTTCACACTGCAACCCGGCGAGAAACGCGTCGTGCCCATGGTCATTTCGTGGGATCTCCCGATCATGGAGTTCGGCACCGGACGCAAGTGGTATCGCCACTACACCGACTTCTTTGGCACGTCGGGAAAGAACGCACTCAAAGTCGCCGCCGAAGGACTGACGCGCGCAACCGAGTGGAGCGACGCGATCGACGCGTGGCAGGCGCCCTACGTCAACGACAACAGCAAGCCGGAATGGTATCGCGCCGCGCTCTTCAACGAAATGTACATCCTCGCCGACGGCGGTTCTTTCTGGGGACGCCCGGTTGGTGCGGATCCAAAGACTCCGCCCGTTTTCTCGTTCATGGAGTGCTACGACTATCCCTACTACTCCACTCTCGATGTGAGGTTCTACGGCTCCATGCCGCTAGTGAAATTCTGGCCTGAGTTGGATAAGCAGGAGATGCGTACGTTTGCCGAAACGGTTCTGCGCGAAGAGCCGGAAAAATTGTTGTGGGTCTGGAAATCTCAGCAGGAGCAGAAGCAGGTCTACCGGAAACGCAAGAGCCGGGGAGCTGTGCCGCACGATCTGGGAGCGCCCGAAGAAGATCCCATCTTCAAGGTCAATCAGTTCAGCTGGCAAAACACCGACGACTGGAAGGATCTGAACACCAAGTTTGTGCTCATGGTGTATCGCGATTACGTTTTCGGCGGACGCAAAGACCAACAATTTTTGCGCGATACCTGGCCGTCCGTGCAACTTGCAGTCGATTATCTTCGTAAGTATGACCGCAATGGCGACGGCATCCCGGAGAACGATGGCTATCCCGATCAGACTTACGACACGTGGGTGGTGAAGGGCGAAAGCGCCTACTGTGGCGGACTCTGGCTGGCATCGCTGCGCGCGGCGGAAGAGATTGCCAAAGTATTGAACGATCCTACGGCACAGGCGAAGTATCACGACCTGTTTGTACGCAGCCAGGCCAGCTACATCAAGAAGCTTTGGAATGGCGAATACTTCCGCTATGACACAGGCAGCGAATACCGCGACAACATCCAGGCCGACCAGCTTGCCGGACAGTGGTATGCGCACATGACTGGCCTGGGCGATCTGGTGCCGCTCGATATGCAGCGCAAGGCGTTGAAGAAAATTTTCGATTTCAACGTGATGAAATTCGCAAAGGGTGAAATGGGCGCCGTCAACGGGATGGCCGCCGACGGCACCATCATCGGCACGAATGAACAGGTGAAGGAAGTGTGGACCGGTACCACCTTCAGCGTAGCCGCAACCATGCTGGCCGACGGAATGAAGGACGAAGGTTACCGCACGGCGTGGGGCGTCTACCACGTCATCTACGAGACCAAGGGGTATTGGTTCCGCTCGCCGGAATCGTATGAGATCGAAGGCAACTTCCGGGCGTCAATGTACATGCGTCCGGCAGCAATCTGGGCGATGGAGATGACCGAGCCACCGCCCGCAAGCAGTGGACAAGCCGGATCGGCCGGGTCGAAGTAGAGCGGATAACGCGAGGGCGTGACTTCTACAGTCTCCGGAAACGCTCGCACGTTGCCCGTGCTTTTGGGTGGCGCAGCGGTTCACCGCTGCGATTCGAGCGATCAATTCCGAGGGCTTCAGCCCCAGAGGTCGTATTTCTTCCCCCCTTACTTAATTGCCGAGCCCAGACTTGCGCACTATCCGCTACGAGCTTTGCGAGGACCCATCTAGTGCTGGGTGCTGTTCCTCCGCGGCTGAAGCCGTCCAGTTTCATTGCCGGAATCGCAGCGGTGAACCGCTGCGCCACCCAAAAACCCGTGCCAAGAATTGATTGGCTATTGTCCGCTCGGCCCCACGATCGCCCGGCCCGGGAAAACGCCCGCCACCAGCTTGCTCTGATCGATGAGCAGAGTTCCTCCGACCACCAGGTAGCGCACTCCCACGCTCGGCTCCATCGGAGACTGAAAAGTCGAGCGATCCGCGATCGTCTTCGGATCGAATACGACGACGTCGGCATCGGCGCCTTCCTGCAATCGTCCCTTGGCGTGGGCGGCGGGCGTGGACTTCTCCAGAACCTGCGCGGGCATCAGGGACATTTTTCGGACCGCATCCATCAAAGTCAGAGTCTGTTTCTCGCGCACATATTGCGCAAGAATGCGCGAGTACGTCCCGGCATTTCGGGGATGCCCCTGCGCGCCGTCGCTGGCGATCATCACCAGCGGGTGGGGAATGATCTGGTCCACCATCTCCTGCGTGTTGGCAAAGACCAGCACCGATTGTGTGGTGGTGGAATTGTGCAATTCGTCAAAGCGTTCTTTCGTAAGATGCTCGCCGGTGCCGGGAAGCACGAGTTCGTGGTAGCCGATGCCAAGCTTTTCCTGCCAGCCCGGATTGAATAGCGCCGAGTTCAGCGCCGTCATGCCGGCGATGTACGGATACGCCTCGGTCGTGACGTCGAGGCCGCGTGCGCGTGCGCCTTCCACCATGGAGAGACATTCCATCGCGTCGCGCAGGCAACTGCTATTGATGTGTACGATGTGCAGCGTTGCGCCCGTGATAGCGGCCGCTCCAATTACTTCGCCGACCGACTCAATGGCCGATCCCGGCTCAACCCGTCCCGAGCTGCGCATGTGGGTGTAAACCGGCACGCTCCGCTCGGCGGCGAGACGGAACATCTCAATCACTTCCAGCCGCGTCGCTCCCGGGGTGTACTGAATTCCCATCCCAACGGCCAGTGCGCCAGCGTCCAGTTCCGCGCGCAGGCGATTCTTGATGGCTTCGATCTGCTCCGGCGTGGCGTGCTGATCGGTGGCGGGGCCACTTTTTGGCAGGATCTCTGGAATGCCGGCATGAGTCTCACCTCCTCCAGTCGACAGCGGCGCGCCGAATACTTGCGACCGCGCCGCCACATGACTGGCCGCCGTTCCGTAGTGGATCAGCGATTGTCCTTCCTTCATTTTCAGAAACTGCGCAACGTTCGGCACGCCGATTTCCAGTTCGAGTGCAGTGGTCACACCGTCAAATGCCTTGACGCGCTGGCTTTCCAGGTCCTGGCCATGCTGGTGCAGGTCGATGAAGCCCGGAGCAACCACCAAGCCGGGGACCGCGATCACGCGCTTGCCGCGCAATGCGTCGGCGGAGACTCGCGCGATCTTTCCACCGTTGATCCCCACATTGCGGACGGCGTCGAGCCCGCTTTCGGGATCGAGTACGCGACCGCCTTCGATGACAAGGTCATATTGCTGCGCGAGCGCAACCGACGACCAAAGAACCAGCAGGCAAAAAGTTAGAAAGCGCATGAGTTTAAGTTCTCCAAAATTACTCGGCCGTTAGAAACACGATGCACACCGGCGACAGTGCTTCGATCACCTGGCCAGTATCGGTGAGGCGCCCGGTCTTCGGGTCGATTCGGAACACGACGATGTTGTTGGACTCCTGGTTTGCGACGAACAGAAACTTTCCCGTCGGGTCGATCGCAAAGTTGCGCGGAGCCTTGCCCTTGGTGGGAACGTGTTCCACGAGTTGCAGCGTTCCCTTTGCTGAGTCGGTGGCGAACACCGCGATGTCGTCCGGCCCGCGATTCGAAGCGTAGAGAAATTTGCCAGAAGCAGAAGTTACGATCTCGGCGGAATCGTTCTTGCCCTTGTAGTCTTTCGCCAACGACGATACCGTTTGCAGGTTCCGCAATCCACCCGTGCGCGCATTGTAGGCGAAGCTGGTCACGCTGCCGCCCATCTCGTTCAACGCGAAGACAAATTTTTCGTTGGGATGAAAAACAAAGTGGCGCGGGCCCGTACCCGGATCGGCCTTAACAAACGGCGGATCGCTAACCGCCAGCGTCCCCTTGTCCGAGTCAAAGCGATAGGTCAGCAGTTCATCAAGACCCAGATCGGCGGCGATCGCAAAACGGTTGTCCGCCGTCAACTGGATTTCATGCGCGTGCGGACCTTCCTGCCGCTCGGCATTCGGGCCGTGACCGCTGTGCTGCACCACGGTGGAAGCCTCGCCCAGCCGGCCATCCGGGAGCACTGGGAAAACTGCGACGCTGCCCCCGGTGTAGTTGGCAACCAGAAGGTATTTCCCAGTCTTGTCGAGCGCGACGTGGCACGGGTCCGCTCCGTGCGAGGAAACCTCATTCAGAAATGTGAGTTTGCCGGTCTTGCGGTCGATTGCGAAAGCGCTGACGCCGCCACTTTTCTCGCCCTTATAGTCTCCGACTTCGTTCGCCGCATAGAGGTAGCGATGACTGGCATCGATCGCCAGAAATGATGGGTTGACGGTTTCCGCCACCAGATCCACCGAAGTGGACTTCCCGTTCACCGGATCAAAACGAAAAGCATAAATCCCTTTGCTTGCGGGGCCGGTGTAGGTTCCGACATAGACCAGGTACGAGCCTTTCGCGGGTTTGTCCGCACCTTGCGCGAATGGAATCAGGAGGGCGAGTAGTGCCAGAATGAAAAGTGCGTGCCGGCGATGCGTGGTTTTCTTCATTGATGGGCAGACCTCAAAGGCTGAATGGATGAGTACCTATATATAGCCTGCGGGAGCCGATGCGCAAATGGTGCGCCGAACCTCCATGAATACTGGAGAAGCAAGGCAAGCCATTTGCCCGCCCGGCGGCGTCCGGCGCTTGACCTTCGCGACAGGACTCCACTACAGTCAAGGCACTAGACGGCAAGCAGCCTGGATTGTTCCAGGGCCACGCCAACGCGGCTGGGGCGACATCTTTCCGACCCGCACACCGTGCAAATTCGACGAGGCATACGATGCGCATGAGCACAAAGAGCGCCGAACCAAGAGCGACGTTGCGCGAAAAAATACAATTGATGTCCGCCTCGGAGATGGAACGGACGCTGGTTCGTCTGGCTCATGAAATCCTGGAAAAGAGCGGCGGAGTCGATCACTTAGGCCTGGTGGGAATTCGCCGGCGGGGCGTGCCGATTGCGGAGCGGCTGGCTAAGATCATTCGCCAGCGAGAAAAGGTTCCGGTCCCCGTGGGCTCGCTCGACATTACGTTCTATCGTGACGACCTCTCCACGCTTGGTCCCAAGCCGGTCGTACAAAAATCGGAACTTGGCTTTGCCATTGGAGACAAGAAAATTGTTTTGGTGGACGATGTGCTGTTCACCGGCCGAACGATTCGCTCCGCCATGGACGCGCTCTTTCTTCACGGACGTCCGAGGCGGGTGCAGTTGCTGACTCTGATTGATCGCGGCCACCGTGAACTGCCCATCGAAGCAACTTTTGTAGGACGCACGGTGCAGACCACCATGAACGAAGTGATTGAAGTGAAGCTTGTCGAAGTCGACAACGTCGACAGAGTGTTGCTGATGGAAAAAGTAGTTTGAATTGAGAGAGGCAGTCATGACATCCCAAACCAGAACTCTGACGCAAGAAGACACCGCGCCCGTCCCAGTGGCAACCTC
>JAYTFO010000217.1:0-3266 GCA_043734305.1 Acidobacteriota bacterium
ACTCCCAATCCTCTACTCAGCCTCTGATGGCCCCTACTCTGAATGCGGAAACGAGCCTCCAAATCGGGTCACCCAGCCAGTTTTTTGTCGATTGCGGACAAGCTCCATCTGTGCCGGCGTCGAATCCAACCACGCTCGTCCGAAGTTTCATGAGAAGACCGTTCCGGCGTACCTTCCGCTTTCTGACTCTTTCGAGATGGTCGTAAACGACGGGGAAGAACTATCGTTCAGGGGCTTAATTCGATGGGGACGGCCGATGCCCAGGATGCCCCGCGAACCTTGCGTGGCATCCTGCTCGAAACCGCGGTCCCAACCAATAGTGGGCATCTGAAGACTATCTTAATTTTTCATTAAGAGCCGCAAACTGCACATTTTGCGCGGGTTTTGTCTCACTGGCAGGACGCCCTATCGTCATGTACTGATAGAAGGGACTTCTGTCTGGCAGAGGTACGAAGGCAAGGTAGAATGGCAGATCAGGGCTATTGGAGTGCGCGGAAATGGGCTCGGGCGGGGTGGTTTCAGGGGATCTGATCAGGTTTGGGGTCGATTTTGAACTCGATCTTCGCGCCTACGAACTGCGCCGCTCCGGGCAGTCGCTGAAGCTCGAACGGATTCCTCTGGAACTGCTCCGACTGCTGCTCGAGCACAGCGGCCAACTGGTCACCCGCGATCAGATCGTCGAGAGAATCTGGGGCAAAGATGTGTACGTTGATACTGACAACAGCATCAATGCTGCGATCCGGAAAGTTCGGCAAGTCCTCGAAGACGATTCGGAGCAGCCACGTTTCGTCCAAACTGTGACCGGCATGGGATACCGGTTCATCGCACCCGTGCAGACGGCCGGCACCTCGCCGCCACTGGTTGAGACCGAACCATACGCTCCGCAGATCTTCGAACCCGACTCCGGAGCGTCCACTCCCACGAACAGACGTTCCTATGCAAGACATTGGCGGCTCGTCCTTGGACTTGCAATCCTTCTGATTGCCGCCAGTTTTGCCTACTATCAGTGGTACTGGCCGCGTGTTCATTCCCAAGTGGCCAGGGGACGAACGATGCTCGCCGTCCTTCCCTTCGAAAACCTCACCGGGGACCCGAGTCAGGACTACTTCAGTGACGGCCTGACCGAGGAGATGATTGCCGAGTTAGGCCGCCTCGATGCCCAGCGCATCGGGGTGATCGGACGTACATCCGTCATGCATTACAAGCACACTTCAGAGGCGCTGGATCAGATTGGGCGTGAACTGGGCGTGCAATATGTGCTGGAGGGCAGCGTGCGGCGCGACTCCGGCAGGGTCCGCATCACCGCCCAGTTAATCCAGGTGAAAGACCAGACTCACCTGTGGGCGCAACAATACGACCGTGGTCTCCAAGACCTCCTGGTCCTTCAAGGCGAGATTGCGCGCAACATTTCTACTGAGATCCGGGTCGCTCTTGGGGACCACAACACGATCCAGGCATCTCAGGCTCCCATGTCTCCTCAGACCTACGAAGCGTATGAACTCTATCTCAAGGGTCAGTATTTCTGGAACAAGAGGACGAGCGAGGGAATCCAAAAAGCAATTGACTATTTTCAGCAAGCCATCGTCAAAGATCCCAACTACGCACGGGCCTATGCGGGGTTAGCCGATTCCTACGCCCTGATCGGTGGCTACAGCGGAACTCCGCAGAGCGAGTTCATGCCGAAAGCGCGTGCTGCTGCACTACGCGCGATCGAGCTTGACGAGAACCTGCCGGAAGCACACACGGCGCGGGCCTTGATTCTTCAGAATTACGATTGGGACTGGCAAACCGCGGAAAAAGAGTATCGGCGCGCCATCGAGTTAAACCCGAACTATGCGACGGCCCACCATTGGTATGCGGAGCATCTGGCTTTCATGGGCCGTTTCGATGAGGCCCTTCGCGAGAGCGAGCGGGCGCGGCAACTGGATCCGCTCTCCCTCGTCATTGCCGCTGACAAAGGCGTAATCCTGTACTACTCGCGCCAGTATGACAGCGCCATCGCCCAGTTTCGCGCCGTACGAGAGATGGACCCGACCTTCCCGCGCACCAGCGTGCTCAGACAGGTCTACGCACAGAAAGGAATGTTCGCGGAAATCCTGACGGAAGATGCTCAATGGCGACAGATATACGGTGATACGTTCTGGATCCGCTTGGAGATGGCTTACGTCTACGGACGCACCGGTCAGCGAGCGCGGGGGCGACAGATGGTTGCCAAAGTAGAAGAGTGGAACCGGCGTCATCCCATCGATCCGGCATTGTTTGTGGCCCCATACATCGGCATGGACGACAAAAGCCAGGCTTTCGTCTGGCTGGAAAAGGCGTACGCCCAGCATTCCAGTGCCATGGCGACCCTCATGGTAGACCCCCTCTACGATCCGCTTCGCAGCGATCCACGATTTCAGGATTTGCTGCGGCGTGTCAGGCTAACGGATCGGTAAGCGCAGCCACCACTCACCCACTCGGGCGCGCTGATGCCTCACAAGAGCGCCTCTTGGATCAACATCGGAAGCTTTTCCGCCCGGCGACGTTTTGGAAGTGCCTGGTGGATGGGGTCAGGGCGTTATAATCGCCAGCGATGCGACAGTTCTTCCGCATGCTGTTATTGGCGCTGGTGCTGCTGACGGTGGCGCTGGTTTCGGCGTTGACGGCGATGCGGTTCGCCATTCATGGGCGCGAGGTCGCCATCCCTCGACTGGTCGGAATGACTCCGTTTCAAGCGGAGCGGGCGGTGGCAGCGTCCGGGCTGGAGGTAGTGGTGGAACGCCAGTTCTACAGTCCGGACATCGCGGAGGGACAGATCATGTCGCAGGCGCCGCTGGCGGGCGTGAGAGTACGCCGGGGATGGGCGGTCCGCGTGGCACAGAGTCTTGGTCCGCAGCGGGTTGCGATTCCCGATGTTACAAATCAAAGTGAGCGCGTGGCGGAACTGAATGTGCGGCGACGAGGGCTCGATCTGGGATCGATGGCGCAAGTGAGCTTGCCGGACGCGCCCGCCGATCAGGTGGTGTCGCAGAATCCTCCGGCGAATGCCAAGGGAGTCGCGGTGCCGAAGATCAGCCTGCTGGTGAGTCGCGGGCCCGAGCCCGCGGCGTTTGTGATGCCGAGTTTTATCGGACAACCCTTGGGGAGTGTAACGCTCGCGCTGCAAGATGCTGGGATCAGAGTAGGAAAAGTGAGTGTCGTGCCTGCGGCGCCTCCCCCCGACGTACAAGCCACGCCAGTTACGGCATTTCCAGCGCCGCCACCCGGAGCGGCGAGCATGATCG
>JAYTFO010000218.1:0-4804 GCA_043734305.1 Acidobacteriota bacterium
TCGTTCACCCGTCGCGGCAGCGTTTGCAAATTTTTGGCGAGCGCGCCGTCGAGGGGCGTATGCGAAACCGCGAGCGCCTTCGCGGGCTTGGCGGCCACCGCCGTTCCCGACGCCGGCGCGGGCGATGCAACCTTGGCATCCGACGCCACGTTCTGATTCTGCGTCGTCTCCGTTTTGGCCCCGCCCATCTGTCCCCTCAGCCAGATCGACGCCGCGCTCTCCAGCTTCGATTTGACCGACGCCGTTTCATTCCCGGCCCCCGGAACGACATGCACCTTGACGGAATACTTTCCCGCACACCCGGCTGTGGCGCCCAGGTTCGACCCAAAATACAAACGCCCCGCTTCGGTGATCATCAACTTTCGCTCCGCGCCCACGAACAGCGGAGCGGCCGCCTTCTCCTGTAGTTTGGCGATCAGAGCCCCGGGCAAGGCCGACTCCAGCGGCAACTTGCCTGTGTTCGTCGAATCAGTCAACCCCTGCGGATCACAAAGACGACTGCCCGTCCCAACCGTAGTGGCGGAAATCTCAACAACATCTCCCGCATGCAGATCGATACCGGAGTCCGCCCAACTCGGCGAGGGCACAACTTCGAGCGTCCTATCGAACGGCGCGGCGACAGCGGGTACAGTGGGTGTGGTCTGGCTCCACACCATCGGCATCAAGACCAGGGCCAGACAGAACCGCGAGAGGGTTTTCATGTGCTCTCCTGAAGTTTCCAATTATGTTCCGCAGGTGGGCTTCTCGCCAAGAGTGTAGCGCCGGCATCTTGCCGGCTATCGCGACGGCGTCCCGCCGCCACATGTGTGTGAGGGACCTTGCCGTGTCATGTGGGGGCGAGGACGCCCCCACGACAGCCGCCGAGCTTGCCCTGAGCGTGTCGAAGGGGCGGCGCTACATCTTGCTACTTCGGCGACAAGGGGTGAACGGTGGATCGAGCTAGCCTTCCGCCGAAACCATCCAGCCGGTTGGTCGGCCAATGCCATCCCAATCGGCAAACTATTTACTTACAGCATTTTACAAGCGTGATAGTGATCACTAACCAATGTGCTGCCCATCACCGCCGCCTGCCACCATCGGGTCGAAACTGGAAATGAAAGCTGTGGAGGCGCGGTCATGATGCTAGCTTACCGACTCGTCCGTCTAATCGAGACTCACTCCGACGCACTCGCCGCCGGACTGCTCGAACAAGTACAAACTTCCGAACTGACCCGTTCCTACCGGCACGTTGCGCCCGGGGAACTGAAAGAACGCGTTCATGAAATCTATCGGCACCTGGGCGAGTGGCTCCTGGGTAAAGGCCGATTCGACATTGAGCTACGGTACGAAGAGATTGGCACTCGACGAGCACACCAGGGGATTCCCATCAGCGAACTTGTCTGGGTGATCGTTCTTACCAAAGAGAACCTGTGGACATTCCTGAAGAAGGAAGCTCTTCCCGAGAGTGCCGTCGACGTCTTTGGAGAACTGGAAATGTTACAACTGCTCGATCAATTTTTTGATCGCGCAATTTACTATGCGGCCCTGGGGCATGAGCGCGCGTTGTCGGCGCACGAACTACCGCATCCAGTAAGCATGCACTAAGTCCGAGCTAGTTACCAGAAAGAGGGAACATGTCGTCAGTGATTGAATACCAGAAAAAAATAAGAACACCCGAGGAGGCATTGCGTTGTGTCCAGTCGGGGATGCGGGTTTACATTCAGCCGGGCTGCGCGGAACCGGAAACGCTGGTTGAAGCGCTGATGCAGCGCGGACCGCACGTCGAGGATGTCGAGATCGTACACATGATGACCATGGGCAAGGCGCCCTACGTCGCGCCCGAGATGGCGGGGCACTTTCGGCACAACGCAGTTTTCATCGGCAGCAACGTGCGCGATGCCATCAACGACGGCCGCGCCGACTATACGCCCGTCTATCTCAGCGAGATCGAGGAACTCTTCGAGAGCGGAGCCATGCCGCTGGACGTCGCGCTGGTGCAGGTTTCTCCTCCCGACGCGCACGGCTACTGCAGTTTCGGAGTCGGAGTCGACACCACGCTCACCGCGGCCAAACAAGCGCGCTACGTCATCGCACAGGTGAATGACCAGATGCCGCGTACCAATGGCGACAGCTTCATTCACGTGAACGCCATCGACACGGTGGTCGTGTCCTCGCGGCCGCTGTGCGAGGTCAAGCAGGTCCGCATCACCGAAATGCACTCCGCTATCGCCCGCAACGTTGCCGGGCTGATTGAGGATGGCTCCGTGCTGCAAACCGGCATCGGCGGAATCCCCGACGCCGTCCTGCCCTTCCTCATGGACCGCAAAGATCTGGGTGTACACAGCGAACTGGTTTCCGACGGAATCATTCCGCTGATCGAAGCTGGTGTCATTACCGGAGCGCGCAAGAACTTCAAGCCGCGCAAGATCATCGTCGGCTTCGTGATCGGCACGAAGAAAGTGTTCGATTTCGTCGACAACAACCCGATCTTCGAATTTCATCCCACCGCCTATGTGAACGATCCCGGATTGATCGCCCGCAACGATCGCATGGTGGCCATCAACTCTGCCTTGCAGGTTGATTTGACCGGTCAGGTTTGTTCGGACTCGATCGGCAACCAGTTCTACAGCGGCATCGGTGGACAGGTCGACTTCCTGCGCGGTGCTTCGCGATCCAAAGGCGGTAAGCCGATCATTGCTCTTTCTTCCACCGCCAAGGGCGGAACCATTTCCCGCATCGTCCCCATGCTGAGCCCGGGGGCGGGTGTGGTCACCTCGCGCGGCCTGGTGCGTTACGTGGTCACCGAATTTGGCGTCGCGTATCTGCATGGCAAGTCGATTCGCGAGCGGGCCAAAGCTCTCATTGATATCTCCCATCCCGATTTTCGCGAAGAACTCTACGCGTATTGCGAACACACGAAATGGTTGCAGCGTCCCCAGAGCATGCTGGCAGCGAGGTGAGAATGGCGAAGACAGGGGTCGACGCCGTCAGTTAGCCGGGCGGATTTTCGTACTAGACCGCGACACGAACCAAGAGAAGCACTTTGACCAACCGTTCCATTCTTCGACAATCGAAATAAGTACTACCCGCCACTTGTCTCCGCGCCCTCTTCGTCGAGATCGATCTCAGTTGCGCGCTCGAAGTGTGCCACTGCGAAGCTCAGCACCTAGGGAGAAGTACTATGTCGGGACAAGTTGTTTTGTATTTTGACGATCAGGCCGACGCATTGCGTTTCGCACTGGCCGCAGGCTCTGTGATGGCAGGAGACGGAGCTCACACCACTGACGACCTTGCACAGAAGGCGGCGCGGGTCACGCGCATTCGGCTAAACGCCACCAACACGGGAAAAACCAGACAGCCCAATCCTCCGGAACGCGCCGCCTGATCGTGCGCCAGGCTCGAGCAGACCGTGTGTGGGCAATGCCACCTGGCCACACAGGATTTACAATGTCTGTTCCTATGCCAACCGCTGAACAGGCTTCCTCCACTTCGCTCAATCTGAACTGGGTTCGCTCACAATTTCCTTCGCTCTCGCAGACTGTGAATGGCCAGCCCGCGGTATTCCTCGATGGCCCCGGCGGCACACAAGTTCCGCAGCGCGTGATTGACGCCATCTCGGACTATCTCGCCGCCAACAACGCCAATACCGGCGGCGCGTATCAGACCAGCCGCAACACTGATCGCATGATTGCTGAGGCGCGCGCCGCCATGGGCGACTTCCTCAACTGCGATGCGGACGAGATCGTGATTGGCCCGAACATGACTACGCTGACCTACGCGATGTCACGCACAATCGGACGCGAACTGGAACCGGGCGACGAGATCGTGCTCACTCTGCTCGATCACGATGCGAATTTTTCTCCGTGGAAAGCGCTGGAAGAAAAAGGTGTGACCATTCGTACGGCCGCTTTCAATCCTGCCGACTGCACGCTCGACATGCAGGATTTGGGCCGCAAGATAACCAGCCACACGAAGCTGGTCGCGGTCGGATATGCGTCCAATGCGGTGGGCACGATCAACAACGTCGCCGAGGTTGTACGCCTTGCCAGGCAGGCGGGAGCGCTCAGCTACATTGATGCTGTCCACTACGCGCCGCATGGCCCGATTGATGTGCGCGCGCTCGATTGCGATTTCCTGGTCTGCTCGACATACAAATTTTTCGGTCCGCACATGGGCGTGCTGTATGGGAAACGCGAGCACTTGAAAAAGTTGCGCCCTTACAAAGTGCGTCCGCTCACCGACAACATTCCCAATTGCTGGGAGTGGGGCACGCTGAACCACGAGTGCATCGCCGGGATCAAAGCCTGCGTCGATTACTGGGAAGAACTCGGCCGCCGCGTCAAACCGACGGTTATGAACCGCCGCGCCGCAATCCTCGCCGCGCATGAAGCGATTCATCCGCATGAGCGCGCGATGATGGAGAAGATGATCGCGGGCTTGCTCGCCATTCCCGGATTGAAGCTTTATGGCATCAGCGACCCGCTTCGATTCGATCATCGCTGCGCGACAATCGTGGTGCTCATTGAGGGCTTTACGCCGCTGGAGCTGGCAACGAAGCTGGGCGACCGCGGCTTTTTCACCTGGGACGGAAACTACTACGCACTGAACGTGACCGAACAACTCGACGTCGAGCGCACCGGAGGCTTCCTGCGCATCGGGCTTGTCCACTACAACACGATGGAGGAAGTGGAGCGAATGCTGGCGGCGCTGCGGGAGATTGTGGGAGGGTAGGGTTGATCGCTTCGGTGCAGTGATGGCATCGATAGGGGTTTGGGGAGGGCACGACTTTCAGTCGTGACGCAACACCTCCGGCGAATGCGAGAGC
>JAYTFO010000219.1:0-16819 GCA_043734305.1 Acidobacteriota bacterium
ATCTTTTTCTTGTTTTCACTGCTGGGCCGCAAAGCTAGTCGTGGAGAACGACATTGAGCAGCGAACTGTGGACTTGCAGGCCGCCGTCCAAGCCAACAGCGTAGTGAATGAAACCCAACTTCCGGAATCGGTTCATAAAAAAACTGACCCGCGAGCGAGTCGTGCCGATCATTTCCGCGAGAGTTTCCTGGCTGATCTTGGGGACCACTGCCTCTGGAACGCCTTCCTTGCCGAAATGAGCGAGCAACAGAAGGACGCGCGCCAGTCTCTTTTCGCTGGAATTGAAGAGCTGGTCCACCAAATCTTCTTCGTAACGGATATTCCGAGCCAGCAAGTAGGCTACGAACATGTCGGAAAATGTGTGCTCGCGATGCAGAGCCGAAATCATCGCTTTCTTGTCCACGCGCAGAATTTCGCAATCGGACATGGCGGCCACGGATCCCATCCGAAGAACCTGGCCAGCCAACGCGCCTTCGCCAAAAAAACTCCCCTCATTCAGGATCGCGATGGTCGCTTCCTTGCCGGCCCTCGATACCACCGTGAGCCTGACCTTGCCCGCTTGAACGTAGAAGACGGCGTCCGCCGGATCACCCTGGGTATAGATGGATTGCCCTTTCGCAAAAGCCAGCATCTTCCTTCCCGAGCCGATAGTTGCCAGGAAGGTTTTGGGGTCGAACGTGCGGTTTCTCTTGGCGGTTGCTGTGGGAAGCATGATTGATCGACCCGCAAATGGTTTGCCGGCCGGTCGCGCGGAACGGGTGGTCTTCCGGCTCTGTCCCGCTGCCGGTTCCTCTCGCACTATTGTATGCGCTGCACGACTCATCGGCATAAATTTTTCAGGAGCAATCTCATAAGTGGTTTATGGGAAGGGCGCTGGCTTTAGCCGTGCCGTTCGGAGCCGCCAAATCCGCGGGTTTCAGCCCCTGAGGGAAATCTTGTTTGCGACTTCGGTTCATTGTGAATTGGCTTGATGGCTGCTCGATATTTTTCAGTCTGCCGGTCTCAATAGTCTTACTGATCCGCAGCCTCAGAGCGGCGGTCTTGATGGGGATCGGTCCGGAGCTGGCCGGTGTTGAGTTCACACTTTTCTCCCGGTTTCGCGCCGCACGTGGGGCAACGGACCTCCATCGCCTGCTTCTTCGACTTCATGGCAAGTATCATGTAACTTTTGGCGCTCGCATGCTGGTCAATATTGAACAGTGTCTTCCGTAATGAGTCTCGGCTACGAATTCTTGCATCTAACAGCAAATGAAAACGACAGATAAGTCCATTTTCGACGAGCAGTACCGGGTCGTCGCAATCGAATGTGACCGCCTGGTCGTGCGCGGAATCCTCAGTGGGGAGGTCTTAACCATCATCAACCCCGAGCCCGCGAGTCCTCTTAGCCAGAAAGACTTTCCGCCCGGCAAGTTGATTGCCCTCAGCGATCCGTCCACGGTGCCGCTGAACTAGAGGACGTCTCCCAACGGGTATCGGAGAAGCACGGCTTCACAGGGTGCGGAAAAGGTCGCCGATTCCGGTTTCAGGGAATGAAGAATGCTGCTATCGCAGCGGTGAACCGCTGCGCCCCCGAAGCACGGGGCGGAAGGGGAAAGGCTCAGGCAACCCAATCTTCGGCGGCTACTTGCGTTACCGGCTGCGGAAGGCGGTCAGACACTTCCGAGAGAATGGCGAGCTTTTGGGCGAGGTCTGGACGCAGCATCTCCGTGCTGAAGCGCCAACGCCAGTTTCCTTCCGGCTGGTTGGGCACGTTCATGCGCGCCTCACTGCCGAGGCCTAGTACATCCTGAAGCGGCACCACGCACAAGCTGGCCACGGAGTTGATTGCGGACCGGATCATTGCCCAGTTCACGCCGTCTTCACTCGGGCCCAAGTAGGCGCTGGCATGGCGGCGTTCTTCTTCCGACGTGCCCGATTCCCACCATCCGAGGATCGTGTCGTTGTCGTGGGTTCCGGTGTAGACGACTTTGTCCGCCGTAAATTTGTGCGGGAGATGAGCGTGCGCGCCGGTATCGCCAAAGCCAAATTGAAGCACGGCCATTCCCGGAATCTTGAGGCGCTCGCGCAGCGCGTGGACGTCGGGTGTGATGTAGCCGAGGTCCTCGGCGAAAAACGGCAGGCCGCCGAGGGCTTCACGAAGGCGCGTGAACAGGTCGTCTTTGGGGCCGTCAACCCAGCGTCCGTTGATGGCGGTTTTTTCGCCGGCGGGAATTTCCCAGAATTGCGCGAAGCCGCGAAAATGGTCGAGCCGGACGTAATCGAAGTTGTGAGTTGCCCAGCGCAGACGGTCGATCCACCAGGCATAGCCTTGCGCCTGCATCACATCCCAGCGATAGAGTGGATTGCCCCAGTGCTGTCCGGTCTTGCTGAAAAAATCAGGAGGCACTCCCGCCACGACCTCAGGCTCCAGATCGGCGGTCAGGCGGAAAAGATCGGGAGAGGTCCAGACGTCGGCGCTGTCCAGATTGACGAAGATCGCAATGTCGCCCACCATGCGGATCGAGCGTTGCGCGCAATAGGCACGCAGCGCTCGCCACTGCTCGAAAAAGAAAAACTGAAGCACGCTGCGCGTCTCCAGATCGTCGTGGAGTTCGGTTCGCTTCTTCTCCAAGGCAGCGGGACCTCGATGCGCAAATTCGCTTGGCCAGGCGTTCCAGCATTCCAGATGAAAGTGGGAGCGCAAACCATCGAACAGGACGAAGTCATCGAGCCACCAGCGATTGTCCTGGCGGAAGCGCTCGAAACGGGAACGCGCGCTGGGTGGTGCGGTGCGCAGGAAGTTATGCGCGGCTTCGAATAGCAGCGGAATTTTCTGTTTGAAAATTCGACGGTAGTCCACCGGTTCAACGGCGTCAGAAAACGCGTCGGCTTGGGCGCGGTCGATCCAGCCGTGGTCGGCAAGGCGCTCCAGGCTGATCAGAATCGGACTTCCCGCAAACGCAGAAGTGGATGAGTAAGGTGAGTTGCCGTAACCCAAAGGGCCCATCGGGAGCACTTGCCAGAGGCCTTGTTTAGCGGACGCGAGGTAGTCTGCAAACTTGTAAGCAGCCGGACCAAAGTCGCCGATCCCGCCGCGGGAAGGCAGCGAGGTGGGGTGAAGCAGAACTCCGCTGGCGCGGGAAAACAAAGTTCTCAGTTCTCAGTTCTCAGTAAAAGCTCAACGGCACAGTCCTCAATTTCAGCTCACGGTTTTACTGGGAACTGAGAACTGAAAACTCTTCTATGAGAACTGGTTTCTACAGTCCTTCTTCCGATCCCCGCTTCGTCAGGTTCTTGAGTTCTTCCTGATTCACTTTGAGCTTGTTCGATTTTTCCATTTCCTTGCGCATGTTGGACACGAAGATGGAAAACATCTCGTTCTGCTTGGCGTCGAGCAGCGTCTCGCGGATCTGATCCTTCTTGGCGGCAAAATCCTGGTCGGTGGGCGCCTGCTTCTCGACGAGCTGCGCGACCACGCCGTTGGCTCCCGCGCTGATCGGAGCGCTGATCTCGCCCGCCTTCAGGGTAAACAGCGAACTCGCCGAGCCCGACAATGAGCCCACATCCGGCACCTGGCCGTCGGGCGCAACCAGTTCGCTGGTCTTCATTGTGGCCCCGAGTTCCTTCGCGGCCCGCTTCAAATCGTGGGCTGCCTTGGAGCGGTCGGAAAGTTCCTGCGTCTTCTGCTGGAGCAGGAAGCTGGCTCGTTCGTTCTTGAATTCCGTTTCCACGCGAGCGCGAATCTCTTCGAACGTCGGAGTTGACGGAGGCTTGGTTGCGACCAATTCGAAGACTACGAATCCTTGCGGAACCTGCACCACATCGACGGGAGCTTTTTCACGCTCGTTGAAAATCGTTTCCATGAGTTGGGGGGTCGCTTCCAGTCCGGGCAGGTGGTCCTGACGGCTGAAAAAGTCGGTGGTCACGACGTGCGCGCCCTTGGCAGGGGCGGCTTTGTCGAGTCCGTCGGTGCGCGCCTGGCTCAACAAGGAGTTGGCGGCGACTTCGGTGGCGCGCTGGGATTTCTGCTCTTTTACTTTGCCTTCAATTTCGTTTTTCACTTCGGCCAGTGTCTTGACGTGAGCTTCCTGCTTGTCTTCCACGCGAATGATGTGGAAACCGTAGCTGCTCTTCACCAGGTCGCTGGTCTGTCCCTTGGCGAGCGAGAAAGAAGCCTTTTCAAATTCAGGAACCGTGCGGCCGCGACCGATCCAACCCAGCTCGCCGCCGTTTTTCGCGCTGCCCGGATCGTCGGAATATTGGCCCGCGAGTTTAGCGAAATCACCGCCGGCTTTTACCTGTTTCAAAACGTCGTCGGCTTTCTGGCGGGCTGCTGCCACGCCCTTTTCATCCACCTTGCCGTCCGCACCAGGCAGCGGAGTCTTGATCAGGATGTGCGTGACTTTCACTTGTTCGGGGAGCCGGTATTCTTCGCGATGCTGATCGTAAAAGGCTTGCAGTTCCTGATCCGTGACCGGCGTTGCGGCCGGGTTAGCGGCGTTGACGATCGCGTACTTGATCTGCCGCTTCTCGGGGATGGAGTTGTTGTAGGTTGCCTTGTTTTTATCGTAGAAAGCTTTCAGTTCCTGGTCGGCGGGGTGAAGGCCCTTCAGAATGTCAGCCTGGGTCAGGACCGCGTAGTCGAATTTGATCTTGGTGTTGCGGCGATCAAATTCGGCGCGGACTTCCGATTCGCCGACGAATGCGCCGCCCGAAATCAGGGCACGCAGCTTGCGAATCAGGATGTCGTCTTTTACCAGCTGTTCGAATTGAGGGATCGTGACGTCGAAGTTGCGTTGCACCAGGTTGGAATACTCCTCCTGGCCGATAAACTTGCCGTCGGGAAACAAAGTGGCTCCGAGCGGGCCGTGCTGGAGTTCGTCGCGAAGCTCGTCGTCGTTGGCGCGCAGGCCCATGCGGCGCGCTTCGGCAACGATGGCTTTCTGGCTGATCAATTGTTCGGCAGCTTGTCCGGCGAAAAACGGCAGCAACATGGCGGCCTGTTCCCCGCCCTTGGGAAACTGGCGCTGAATCATCGTGCGCGCCATGCGCTGGACTTCGGGAACAGTGACTTCCTGGTCACCAACGGTCGCGACAACGCCCTTGGGAGGCGCGCCGATTCCGAAGCTGGAGGCGATGCCGCCGGGAATGAGCGTGATGATCATGCCCGCGCAAATGACGAGAAGCATCCCGCCCAGAATAATCTTGAGGGTCGGCCCTGCACTTTGAAGAGTTCGAATCATGATTCAGATCGCTCCAGGTGGAATTTTTAATTATAAACCAGCGGGAAACTATTGAGTCATTGAGGTATTGAGGCATTGAATCATTGAAGGAATGGAGGCCGGAATCTCACCGCCGAGACGCGGAGAGCGCCGAGAAGTTCGATAGAAAATGCTTCAGGGAAACTGGGCGGCCTCGGCGTCTCGGCGGTAAAATGTCGACCCGCCCCTTGCCCACAAAACGGCCTATTGAAACGTATTAATAAAGTACTTGGAACCTGGCCGCACTTCCGGCAGAATGGTTCGCGGAACATTTACCATTTCCCCGAGGGCAATTTATGAAGAACGTCCGTCGTCTGATTTTCGCAGTCCTTCCAATCCTGCTGTGCATGGCAAATTATGCGCAGACTGGTTCCAAGTCAGCGGATTCGAAGTTTCCCCTGAATGATGGGTGGGCTGTGCAGTCGTCGGCCAGGGTTCCGGAGAAGGGCGAGGCGATCGCCACTCCGTCTTTCCAGCCCAAGGACTGGATCCAAGCGACCGTGCCCACCACCGTCGTCGCTGCGCAAGTGAAGAGCGGCCTGCTGCCCGATCCGTCGTACGGGATGAACCTGCGGCAGTATCCGGGTGTGTCGTATCCGGTCGGCGGAAACTTTTCGAATATGCCGATGCCGCCCGACAGTCCGTACGCGGTGTCGTGGTGGTACCGCAAAGAGTTCACACTGCCGAAAGACTTTGCCGGAAAAACCGTCTGGCTGAATTTCCGGGGCATCAACTATCGCGGAAATATCTGGCTCAATGGGAAACAGATTGCGAACTCCGATCAAGTCGCGGGCGCGTGGCGCACCTACGAGTTCAATGTCACAGCCGATGTGCACGCGGGCAAGAATGTGATCGCGGCGCAGGTCTGGGCTCCGACGGACGCAAGCCTTGCCATCACTTTTGTGGACTGGAATCCCGCGCCGCCGGACAAAAACATGGGGCTGTGGCGGGACGTATACCTGAGCGCGAGCGGTCCGGTTGCGTTGCGCTATCCAGCGGTGGTTTCCAAAGTGGATTCGCCGGCCAACAAAGCCGCTCATCTGACGGTGACCGCTCTTCTCAAAAATGGCTCGACGCAATCGGTGAAGGGAACGCTCAAGGGCAAGATCGAGAAAGTTGAGTTTTCGCAGGAAGTGGAATTGGCCGCGGGCGAAAGCAAAGATGTGACGTTCGATCCTGGGAAATTTTCGCAACTGAATTTTGCGAATCCGCGCTTGTGGTGGCCGGCGCAGATGGGCACGCCGAATCTTTATGAACTCGATCTGTCGTTCGAAGTGAACGGGAAAGCTTCCGATTCCGCGCACAGTCAGTTTGGCGTTCGTGAAATTACTTCGGAGGTTGCCGAGCACGCGCCCAATCGTTTCAAACGGCTTTTCAAAGTCAACGGCAAGAACATCCTGATTCGCGGCGCGGGCTGGACTCCGGACATGATGGTTCGTCCCGACCCGAAGCGGATGGTTGATGAGTTCCGTTACGTGCAGGACATGGGGCTGAACACGGTTCGGCTGGAAGGCAAGCTCGAGCCCGAACTGTTCTACGAAACGGCCGACCAGATGGGCATTCTGGTGATGGCGGGATGGTGCTGTTGCGATCACTGGGAACATTGGGGCAACTGGGCGCCGGAAGATTTTGAGATCGCGAAAGCTTCACTGCGCGATCAGATGTACCGGCTGCGAAGTCATCCCAGCATGGTGATGTGGCTGAACGGGAGCGACAATCCGCCGCCGCCGGATGTGGAAGAGATGTATTTGAAAATCGAGAACGATTTGCTCTGGCCGAATCCGATTGTGTCGTCGGCCACCGCGAAACCGGCGACCATCACGGGCGCGAGCGGAGTGAAGATGTCGGGCCCGTACGAATATGTAGCGCCGTCCTATTGGTCAGCTGACACGCATCGTCCGACGGCGGAGCAAACTTGCAACAACGGCGGATGCGGCGGCGCCTACGGATTCAATGCTGAAACCAGCATGGGACCGGCCGTGCCGCCGATTGAGAGCGTCCTGCGCATGGTACCGAAAGACCATCTGTGGCCGATTGGCGACTACTGGAATTTTCACGCTGGCGGCGGCGCGTTTAAGAACCTCAACGTATTCATCGACGCGCAGGACAATCGCTACGGCAAATCCGCGAGCGCTGAGGAATTCACTTATCGGTCGCAACTGATGACCTACGAAGGCGTGCGCGCCATGTATGAGGCGTACAGCCGCAACAAGTACACCTCGACGGGAGTGATCCAGTGGATGCTGAACAACGCGTGGCCGTCGATGATCTGGCATCTGTACGACTATTATTTGCGGCCGGGCGGCGGATATTTCGGCGCCAAGAAAGCGATGCAGCCGTTCGATCCGATCTACGGATACGACGACCACTCGGTGTGGCTGGTCAGCAGCAGGTATGAAGACGCAACCGGACTGAAGCTGACCGCGCGCGTCCTGAACGTGGATGCGACGGAGAAGTTTTCGAAGGAAATCACGCTCAACGCAGCCGCCGACAGCACGGCGAAAGTTCTTGAGTTGCCGCAAGTCGATGGGCTGTCGGGAACATATTTCGTCGATCTGCGCGTCACGGATGCAAGCGGCAAACTGGTGGGGTCGAATTTTTACTGGCTCTCCACGAAGAACGAAACGATCGACTGGACGAAATCGAACTGGTACACCACGCCCACCGAATCGTTTGCCGACTACACGGCGCTCGCGCAGTTGCCCAAAGTGAAGATGAAAGTCTCCAGCCGCACCGAGAACAAAGGACACCAGGTGATCACACGGGTCATGCTGGAGAATCCCAGCAAGGGCGTTGCGTTCTTCGTCCGCATGAAAGTAAGTAAGGGCAAGGGCGGAGAGGAGATCCTACCGGTGGTGTGGGAGGACAATTACGTGTCTCTCTTGCCTGGCGAAAAGCGCGAGATCACCGCGACGTATCGTATCTCCGACCTGGGCGGCGCGAAGCCGGAGGTTGAGGTGCAGGGCTGGAACGCGGAGTAAGGTGAGAGGTTTGAGGTCAGATTGCAGAGGTAAAAGCCCACAATACTAGCGGGCTTTACCTCTGCAATCTGACCTTTGACCTCTGACCTCGTTTTACTCTTCCGCCGGCACGTCGAAGTTAACCAGATCGCTCTGGAAGCCTTTTGTCTTCCAGGCGCCGTAGGCGATGCCGGCGACCATCCAGATGGAACCGGCGATCAGCGCCAGGTTCGACAGGTGAATCCAGATAAACAAGCAGATCGCGAAGCCCAGGATGGGCGGGATCAATTGGCCCAGCGTGCGGTCTTCGCCACGGATGTAGTAGTGGGTGAGTGCGGCTAGATTGACGCCCATGAATGCGATCAGCGCGCCGAAGTTGAGCAGCTGCGCGCCATTGTCGTAGCTGACCAGGAAGGCTCCCATAAGCGCAATCGCGCCGACGAAGATCACGTTGTTCGCAGGAATCCGAGTCTTGGGATGGATTGCGCCAAAGAACTTCTTAGGAATTGCATCGCTGCGTCCCATGCCGTAAAGCAGGCGGGCAGCGCCGAGTTGCGATCCCATGCCCGATCCGACGGTGGCAATCAGAAGCGTAATACTGATGGCTTTGCTGAGCAGAGGACCGCCGGCAATCGCGGCCACGTGGCTGAATGCGTTCTCGACTTCGCTGTCCGAGAATATGATCTGGTGGCTTAGCAACTGGGCGCCGTAGACCTCTGCAGAAGCCAGGAATCCTGTGACGACACAGACCAGCACGGTAGCGAGGAAAATGTTTCGTTTGGGATTTTCAACCTCTTCCGACAAAGTCGAAATGCCGTCGAACCCGATATAGGTGAGGACCGCAACCGAGGTGCCGTGAAACACGCGGCTCACCGTGAAAGTTTCCGGGTTGTAGAACGGACGCAGGAAGTAAGCCTCCGGATATTGCGGCAGATGGAAGATGTAGCGAATCGTGTACCAGAAGAAGGCGAGAATCACCGCGCCCATGATGGCGCAGAGCGTCTGATTGATGCGGGCGGAAGTTTTGACACCGCGCAGGTTCAGCGCAGTGAACAACACCGCAAATATGATCGGCCAAAACAGGCCGGGATACGGAATCTGATAGCGGGTCCCACTCAACAGATCGGCCATCGCCTTGGAACACCAGATGGTGCAGATCAGTGGATTGAGAATGTAATCCATCGTCATGCTCCATCCGGTGACATAGCCGAGCGAGGGATGCAGTTCGCGGCCCACGTAGGTATAGGCAGAACCAGCGCTCGGATACACGCGCGCCATGCGGCCATAGCTCATAGCCGTGAAGACCATGGCGATCATGGCGATCAGAATGGAGGTGACGACGTGGCCCTGGCCCTCGTTGCTGAAAACTCCGTAGGCCGGCATGGGGGCGGTCGGTTGAATCACGATGATGCCGTAGAGGATCAAGTCCCAGAGCGTGAGAGTGCGTTTCAGGCGCGGGGCTTCGATCGTTTTGGAATTCGTGGTTGCGGGAGACGTCATCGATTCACCTTAAATGTAAAACCCCATTATCCAGCAGGATAACGGGGTTTGGGGAAGGGATCTTCGGGCTCGCACCCGAAAAAACGTTTCTGGATTCTTATATGGATGCCGTTCCCTGTCAACTGTAAAAGTTATTAAAACGATTGTTTACTAGCGTAGCGCGGGTAGGCGAGAATGTTGCCGGACACGGAGTGGACCTATGACTCATCGTGACAGAAATTTCTGCTTGCTGCTGGTCGCGTCTTGCCTGGGCTGGAACGCGCTCGCGCAGACTCCCACGAAGTCGGTTCAGGAGCGGCTGGGTTATCCCGCAACGGCGCGTCTGCTGGTGATTCACGCCGACGACCTGGGCATGAATCACTCGGTGAATCGCGCGACGTTTGAGGCGCTGGAGAAAAATTGGATCACCTCTTCCAGCATTCTCGTGCCGTGCCCGTGGTTCCCGGAGGTCGGGCGCTGGGCGAAGGATCATCCGACCGCGGATCTCGGAATCCATCAGGCGCTCAACAGCGAATGGACCACGCTGCGCTGGGGACCGGTGAGTTCAACCGACAAAGTGTCGAGCCTGCTCGCGTCGGATGGCTACCTTCCACTCGATACACCCGCCGTCGCCACGAACGCGAAACCGGCGGAGGTGGAGACAGAACTGCGGGCGCAAATCGATCGCGCGCAGTCCGTGGGCATTCACGTGACCCATCTGGATAGCCACATGGGCGCGCTGTTTGGCACAGCCGATCTGTTCCGCGTCTATCAAAAAATGGGATACCGCTATGGCGTTCCTATCCTGGAGGAGTTGGACGGATTCCACGGCCCACAGGGCGTCCCGGTGCCGAAGGAAGAAACGCTGGTGCAAAAAGTAATTGCCATCGAGCCGGGAATCGACGCGAAAGACTGGACCGCGTGGTATGAGAAACAGCTCGCGCCGCTGACGCCCGGCGTGTACGAAGTGATCGTGCACCTCGCGTATGACGATGACGAAATGCGCGGCGCAACCGCCGACCATCCCGACTGGGGAGCCGCCTGGCGACAGCATGATCTCGACATGGTGAAGAGCGCGGAGTTCCAGGAATTTCTGAAGGACCAGGGATTCGTGATGGTGGGCTGGAAGGACCTGGCGAAAGCTCTGCCGGCAAATTACGGGAAGTAGACGTCAAATTCTTAACCACAGGGGTCACAGAGGTCACAGGGAAAAAACTTTGTTGTTCTCTGTGACCTCTGTGCTCCCCGTGGTTGAATGTTTGACTTCCGTGGCAGCACAATCGAGCAGGACGATTTGCCTATCGGGCCGAGCCGCTGAAGGACACACCGTCGTTGATTCCCTGGCCTTCCACGATGGTGTATATCTTGTCGGCGGCGACATCCTTGAAGGTTTCGACTTTCCCGGTCGGCCAGCGCACTTCGACCAGATCCATCTTCGCTGCCGGTCCCAGCCCAAAGTGCAACCGCAGATCGTTCTGCGAGAGATAGCTGCCGCCGCCGCGCACTTCGTCGAATTGTTTTACTGCTCCTGTTTGAATCGTCACACGAGCGCCAATTGCCGCGCGGTTACTCTTCGTTCCCACCAAATGAAAGAGCGCGCGATGATTTGAACTCTGGTTGGTGTTGAGCAGCAGCGACGGCGGTTCGCCCACATTCATAACGACGACATCCACGTTACCGTGGTTGGCAATGTCTCCAAACGCCGCGCCCCGCCGGGACTTCAGCGGCATGTCGGCGAGGCCCGCGGGTTTTGACACTTCCTCGAACGTTCCGTTGCGCAGGTTGCGATGGAGCAGCATTGGCTCGGCGTAGGCGGCGCTTCCCTTCACGTTGTCCATCTGTGGATAGACGTGGCCGTTGACCACGAACAGATCGAGCCAGCCGTCGTTGTCGATATCGACAAATGAGGTTCCCCAACCGACCAGCGCGAGACTCGCCTGCCCAAGACGCGACTGCATGGCCACATCTTCGAATCCCCGCGCCCCCAGATTCCGATAGAGCGTGTTCGGCTGATCCGCGAATTCGGTGATGAACATCGAGAGCCGGCCCGTGTGATCGTAGTCGCCCCAGGTGACGCCCATCGAACCAAGCGTCTGTCCCTCGCTGTTCATGGCGATGCCGCCGACCATCGCGTCGTCGGTAAATGTACCATCGTGATTGTTGTGGTAGAGATGGTTGGGCGTGGCATCGTCGGCGACAAACAAATCAAGCCAGCCGTTGTTATCATAATCGCCCCAGGTCGCGCCGAGGCCGTAATATTTGTCGGGATCGTCGACGCCCGCTTTGCGGGAAACCTCTTCGAACGTTCCGTCACCGCGATTGTGATAGAGCAGATCGGTCTCGCCCTCCATGCCCCAGGGCCCGCACTGGACGGGCACTCCCTTGAAGTTGCAGAACTTCGTTGAGCCCGGCACCGGCAGGTTGTTGATGTCCACATGCACGTAGCGCGCGACGAACAGATCGACATTGCCGTCGCGATCGTAGTCGGCCCAGGCGGCACCGGTGGAGAATCCGCCGCCGCGCACACCCGCTTTGTCGGTGACGTCTTCGAACTCGCAGTTGCCTTTGTTTCTGTAAAGCGCATTGCCTCCATAGCCGGTCACGAAGAGATCGAGGTTGCCGTCGTTGTCGAAGTCGGCGACGGCAACGCCCATCCCCCAGCCTTTGTGCGTCAATCCGGATTTCTGCGTGATATCGGTGAACTTCAGGTTGGCATCCTGATGCCAGAGCGTAACCAGCAGGTCGCCGCCACTCTGACGATTGCGATCGACGGTTGAACCGTTCACCATGATGATGTCGAGCTTGCCGTCGTTGTCGCAGTCAAACAGGCCGATGCCGCCACTCATGGACTCGATGACGTAGCGCTTCTCGGGAGAAGAGATGTGCGAGGCGGTCAGTCCGGCTTGAGTGGCGATGTCGCGGAAGATGGGGACTGGTGGGGCAAGCTTCTCAGCCGCGCCAGGCGCGGCCTTAAACTGCGCGGACAGCGAGCCGACACAGAGTGCGACAACAACGGCGATCCGACTGGCTCGCATGCAGAGTGATTGTAGCGCGCCAGAGGCGACTCTTTACATCATGTCATCCTGAGCGAAGGCGATGATTCGCTTCGCGAAACATCGTCGTAATCGAAAGACCCTACAACACATTCACTGCCAATGCCGCCTCAGGGAATCCTCTCCGGGCACTCGACAGCACTGTGAGAATACCCTGCCACACTCCAGAAACGTCCACATTCGCAGGGGTCCTTCGACTCCACATGGCGATTCGCTGCGCGAATCGCCATGTTCCGCTCAGGATGACAGGCTTATTTCAGCGCTGCTCTCGATAGCGGAACGAGTATCCGCCCGCTTCATTTCCCGACATGAAGCGGGTGTTGTATTCGAGCAGATAGTTTTGGTGCTCGGGATCGGCGGGAAACGATTTTCCGGCGTAGGGGTAGGTCCCCATCGAACGGAACGGCAGCGGGTCGACTGTGTCGCCGCGGTAGGCATAGAAATCCATGTCTTTCTCGTATCCGTGCGCGGCAAAGAAATAATCGCGCACCCAACCGTGAGGAAGCGCGGGCAGAGTGGCTGGATCGAAATCGAGGGCGACTTCGTCTCCGGAACCAAGTACAGCAAACTTGTCGTCGCTGGTATTGAGCAGCGGACGCACATCACCGTACCGCGTGTAAGCACCCGCGGGACGCGTGTATGGGCCAGTCGCACTGACTTTCTCGTAAATGTATTCCACGTTGCCGGGAGGCTGATTTTCGATTTTGAGAGGAAATCCGTGGAAACTCAGATCGGCGCGTGCGAGCGGCACCGGAGTGAGTCGAGAGCTTTGCTGCTGATTGGTGCGGCTGATCAGGATGTTGTCCCAATAAATTTGCAGGTTCGTTGTGAAGCGAATGCGCCGCGTGCCGACGGGCAGCTTGCCAGTAAGATCGGCGGTCATGGTGCGCGCTCCGCCGGCGGGGAAGCCGAGATCGTCGATCACGCGGACCCATTTGCCGTGGGTGTCGAGCGCTTCAACATAGGGCGCGATCGGTTGCAGGTGAGCTTGATCGGCGGCGTACATACTGGTGGCCGTGAAATATTCGATCTCACCGTGCATCAACAGCCAGAGAGGCCCGCCGCGATAGGCCTCGCCGAGATCGAGTTCGAGAGTGTGCGGCTCGGTGAATCCCGCGAACGACAGCACTTTGAAATCGCCAAAATAACGGTGGGCCAGCAGATCGGGAAGAACGTTGTGACGATGGTCGTCCCAAGCGCCGGCGGGCGGACGCGCATCGTTAACGTCGCTGAACACGACTTTGAACGGCGGATACGGTGGATTGCTCGCGAAATATTCGTTCGGATGAACGTCGAGATTTTTCGGATGATCGACGGCGAGCAACTCCACGCGGTCGAGATACACCGACTCTTCGAGCGGCTCCATGAATCGGAAACTGAGCTTGCCGTTTTTTTCGCGGACGGCGTTGCGGTCGATCTTGATGTACTCCACCGGCCGCGCGATGTTGCGTTCATTCGGACCAACCCAGTGTCCGACGACGCCCGCGCCGAGCATGTCACCGACCAGTTCGTAGTGGTCGCCATTCCAGACGAAGAGAGTGGGACAGGAACTGCCCCGACGATCTATTTCCAGGAAGTTCTGCACCTTATTGGCGGCGACTTCGATTTCGTCTTGCAGAACGCCGGTCGGCCAGGTCATGCGGACCACATCGGCTTCTTTCGCAGGGCCCAGACCGATGGTCAGATAGGGTGAGTTCTGTCCGAGGTATCCCGATGACCCGTACACTTCAAATTTCTGCCGCAGGCCAGCGGAGAATACTTCCACTTTCGTCCCGATGGCGCTCTTGTTGTCGTTCAGTCCCTTAAGCGCGAGGCGCAGTGAGTTATTCTTGTTGCCGCCTTCGTTGCGGAGCAGCACAGCGGGACCGCGGTTCTGCGTGATCAGGAGATCGACCGCGCCGTCGTTGTCGCAGTCTCCGGCGATGATCGCGCGCGGATCTTTGAGTTGGATCTTGTCGAGGCCGACGTCAGCGGAGACATCTTTCCATCCGTCGGGACCGAGGTTGCGGAAGAGGCGGACTTCGCCCTTGCCATCTTTCGTCTCGCCGACGGCGACTAGGTCAACCCAGCCGTCATTGTCATAGTCGATCGCGGTGATGCCGAAGGCGCGGACCCAGTCAACTTTGGGGAACGGTATGGGATCAAAGCTCTTGCCTTGCTTGTTCTGCCAGAGCGAAATGCCGGGCGCGCCCGCATGAGTGAAAGCGAGATCCATCCAGCCGTCGTGATTGAAGTCGAGGACAGCGACAGCGGAGGTTCGCGCGGGCATGGCTGCGGACCAAGGTGTGCGTCTTGGAAACTTTCCTTCTCGCGGATTCTCGAGAATTGTAGGTCCGTGGTCGACAACCACGAGATCCACAGCGCGGTCGTTGTTATAGTCCGTCCCGACTGCCCCTATCGAGCCGTAGTCAGGGCTGCCTTCCAACCCGATCGTTTCCGTCACTTCCGTGAACGAACCGTTGCCATTGTTGCGCCACATGGCATCCACGCCCATCATCATGCCGCTGGACTCTTGGGACCCATATCGGGCGGCATACAAATCGAGATCACCATCATGATCGTAGTCAACAAATGTAACTCCGAAATTGTGGACATCGTTCGGCGTAATGAAATCGGTGTGGTCGTTGGGGCCATAGACACGTCGGTCGCTCTTTACGTCGGCTTGTTTTGCCACGTCCTTGAAGGTTCCGTTCTTCTCGTTGTGCAGTAGCATGATCCTGCTGTCGAAACTCACAGCTAAGTCGGGTGCTCCGTCGTTATCATAGTCACCGGCCGTACATGCGTTCCCATGCAAGCTCGGATCAAGTCCGGCCTTCTTTGTGACGTCCTCGAACTTGCCGTTGTCGAGATTTTGATATAGGACGAGACCTCCGTGCGGTCCATTGTCGGGGACAAATAGGTCAATTAGTCCATCGCTGTTGTAGTCGACGAAGCACGCGCCCGGTCCGGCAGATTCAATCATGTCCTTGGGGTAGTGCTCCCGGCCTCCCGCATGTCTCTCTTCAATCACACCACTCAGCTCCGCCTCCGCCGTCACATCCACAAACTTCACCGGAATCTGCGGCAGCACTTTCTCCATCGCCACCGGCGATTCCTCCGCGCGCGAGTACTTGCCCTGCTCGCCGTAGGCCAGGCTTATCGGAGTGCCGAGTTTGTTCTGGGTGATGTACTGAAATTTCTTCAGGCCTTCGCGGGCTTTGTCGGCTTGGCCGGATTGCTGATAGGAACGCGAGAGTCCGAATTGCGCCGAAGCATGCAGGGGATCGATTTTCAGCGCGTGCTCAAAAGCATCGATTGCCTCGGGATACTGCTTGATCTGCGCGTAGGTTGAGCCGAGAAAATACCAGGAGTCGGCGTCGTTGGGATCGATTTCGGTGACGCGGCGAAATGCGTCGACGGCGGCCTGCGGGCTGTCGGAATTTTTGAAGTAGAGGCCGAGGTTGTACCATGCGTGCGGATTTTGTGGATCGTCCTGCGCGGCTTTCTGGAGCAGCATTTTCGCTTCGTCGACGCGTTGCAGATTCAGCAGCGCGACGCCACGGTTGAGCGACGTCACGTTCAGACTCGGATCTTTCGCGGCGGCTTCTTCGAACGCCTTCAGGCCCTTCTCAAACAACTGCTGATTCATGTAGGCGACGCCGATGTTGTTCAGGCGGGCGGCTTCGCGGGGATCGGGCGGGGCCGCAGCACCGATCACTAGCAGCAGAAGAGAAAGGGAGAGCGCGGCAATGAGGGCGATGCTTAATTTCTTGATCATCGTGGGTCAGGAGTAATTCTATCTGAGCGTCGGCAGATGGTGGTCTCGCGAACGCAGGCGCTATTGTTTCACGTACGCCCGCGCGTTGACGACGCCTTTGCCTTCTTGCACCGTCACCGTCTGCCCGGCTGCGACGTTCGAGAGCTTGTCGATCTGGCCGCTGGGCCATTGCACTTCGACGGTGTCCGTTTTTGTGCGCGAGCCCAGGCCGAAGGTCAGCACCAGTTCACTCTGGGACAGATAGCTCGATCCGGACTTCACCGTCAGCGCCTGCTTGTCACTTCCGGAAACCACTCTTACCACAGCTCCGATGCCGTCGCGATTCGATTT
>JAYTFO010000220.1:0-8200 GCA_043734305.1 Acidobacteriota bacterium
GCGTCCGCTCCATCCAGGCTGATGGAGACGCGCTTCACGCCGGAGTCCGCGATCATGCGGGCAATCGGTTTCGTGACCAGCGTGCCGTTGGTGGCGAGAGCGACGCGCAGCCCTTTGTCGGTGGCGTAGCGGGCGAGCTGAAAAATGTCGGACCTATATAGGGGCTCTCCGCCACTGAGCACCAGGATCGGATTCGCCGCCGCCGCAATCTGGTCAATGATGTCGAGCGCCGCTTTGGTCGGCAGATCGTTGGGCGAAATCAACTCGGTCGCAGTAGCGCGGCAGTGGATGCAACGCAGATTGCAACCCTTCGTGACCTCCCAGAAAACCAGACGCGGCTTGAATTCTTCAGCCTTTGCGGACGGCTGCGCTGCTCCAGTCGCCGTCGTTGTGACGCCATTGCTACCATTATTGAGGACATTGAAATCCATGGAGTCGACCTCACCCTGCTACCGAAGATAGAGGAAGGGCGAGGCGGTGGCCGTGAGTGAAGTCACAGGGGAATGTGACGTACATCACCGGAGGCAAATTGGAGGCTTTCTCTGTGTTCTTCTGGAACCCGGTGCTTAGGATCCAAAAGCGTGAACCACAGGGGTCACAGAGGAACACAGAGGAAACCTGTAGTGCCTCAGGCTTTGCTTTACGGCCCCACTCCCCCGCTGTGGCAGTCGCTGCACGTCGCCGCCGTCATGTCGCCGAGGTCCACTGGATGTTTGAACTCCAAGCCCGGCATCGAGGAGATGTTCACTGCGTTCTCCTGCTGTCCCAGGATGGTATGACAGGTATTGCAATCTTTCGAGATGACCTTGCCCTCGGGGCTGACATGGTTGCCGTCGTGACAGCGGAAGCAGCCGGCGAAATAGAAGTGGCCGATATTATTGGGATGGGTTTTCCAGTCGACCTTCATCTCGGGGAAGATGCTCAGGCGGTAAATGCGCTGGAGTTCGTCGATCGCGTTGCGAATTTCGGACTGCTTGTTTTTGGCTAGGTCGGGATACTTCGCGTTGTAGAACTCGTAGATGGTCTTGGCGATGCCCTGCATGGCGGCGTCGGTGGTCGCGTACGTTCCGGTCAGTGCGGTTACGGATTGCTGTTTCACAAACGGCAGCGAAATATTCAGGCGGTGCGCGGACAGGGAACGGTCCACGGAAACATCGGGCGGCGTGTAGATGTGCGACGGACGATTGTGGCAATCGACGCAATCCATGCGGTGGCGCGGCGCTTTGCGGAGCTGGTCTTTGTTCAGGCTGGCATCTTTCGCGATATATTCCGTCACCCGGCCTTGCAGATCCTTCACGTGAATGTACGGAATCGTCTGGCGCTCTTCGTCGGTGGAAACGTAGGTGATTTCATTCGAGATGTTCATGTGCCAGTGAATGCCTTCCGGTTCACCGGTTGCGGGATCGCCGCCGCCGGTCTTGATCAGCAGGCGAATCTGGCGCGGAGTATTTTTCTCGTCGCTTGAAAAATGGTTGAACACTTTCAACTGGGCGCCGTAGAACTTCTTCGGCCAGTGGCAGGTCTCGCAGGTATCGGACGCCGGACGCAAATTGTGCACCGGCGTTGGAATCGGACGCGGAAACGTATTGAGCGCGGTCTTAAAAACCTGCCGCGCGCCCGACAGCTTCGACTTCACGTACCAGGTCGCGCCCGATCCAACGTGGCAATCCACGCACGCGACACGGGCGTGCGGAGACTGCTGGTAGGCAGTGTATTCGGGCGCCATGACGGAGTGGCAGAGCTGTCCGCAAAAACTGACGGAGTCGGTGAATTCGTAGGCGCGGTAGCTGCCAATCACGCTCATGCCGATAAACACCACCATGAACGTCATGAAGAAAGCGAGTGCGCCGCGTTGCGCCGGATCGGAGAAGTCGAGCCGGAAGTAGTGCGAAACGCCGGCCGATTCGCGCTTCCGGCGGCGATCGTACCAGGCACCGACACCGGTGATGACCAACCCCAGAATCAGAAAGCTCGGTGCAATCATGTACGCGAGAATGCCGACATAAGGACTGGAGCGCGGCGCGGTTAGATCAATGAAGAACAGGAAAAGAACATTGCCCAGGGCAACGGCTGCCAGCGCAAGGCCGATGATCGAGATGGGATTGCCAAACAACTGACGCACGCGAGCAAGTCCGGCCACGCGCGGGGATGAATTTGCGTTTGCATCGGCCATGATTAAGTGAGTCTCCTTGTGCCCTTGATTCTGAACGTAGCGCCGGCGCTACACTACGGGTCGCGTTGCGATGTTACTTCCTCGAGCGCGATGTCTTTCTCAGGGACAACGTCAGGATCAGGCTCGGCGTTCGCCAGCAGGGTCTCGCTGTCGAGACCGTGTTCCTCGCGGTAGTGATGCAGCGAAACTTTGCCGTCCCACCAGGCCCAGTTCATCGGGTAAGCATCGGGATCGAGGAATATCTGATAGAAGTGCCAGACGACGATCGCCAGTGACGCCAGCACCGCCTCGTAGAAGTGGACTGCGGTCGCGATGTCCAACCACCAGCGCGGCAGGAAATTGCTGACCGAAACTTTGGCCCACAGCATGATGCCCGTCCCCGCCATCACGATGATCCCCCACACCAGCGCCCAGTATTCCGCTTTTTCGGCGTAGTTGAAACGCTTGAACTCTGGCTTCGCGCCGCCCCCGCCCAAATAGTAACGAAGTACTTTCACAACGTCAGTCGCATCTTTTGGTTCCGGGAGGAGATCCAGAATCAATTTGCGTCCGTCGCGGGTGAGCAACGCGTACAGAATGTGATAGACGCTCGCGCCGATCATCGTCACTCCCGCAATGCGGTGAACGATACCGCGAACGTGCTCGCCCATTCCGGGGAGCATGACCAGCCAGGAGTCGGGATACTTGAGAGCGAATCCGGTGATGACCAACGTGACAAAGGAAATCAGCAGCGTAAGGTGCTGCCAGCGCTGGTTCCTGGTCATGCGCGTGACGGTGCGCGGGTAGGCGTCGCGCATCAACAACGCTTTGCGCCGCCAGATGATGAAATTGTGCAAAGCCATGGCGCCGATCACGGCGAAAATCATGCTCAGGTAAAACCGCCGGATCCAGCGCATCGCCACACTGCCGATGTCGGCCGACAGCGGCGCGTCCACGTGAACCTTGCTGAGTGCAAAACTCTCTGTTACTCCGGGATGGCATTGTCCGCAGGTTCGCACCAGATTCTGGCGCGCAATGGTCGAACGCGGATCGTTGGACGGCAGGATGTTGTGTACTCCGTGGCAACTCGCACAATTGGCAACAATCTGCGATCCCAACTTGGACGCCAGTCCGTGATAGCTGGCAAGGTAGGTGGATGACCGGCGCCCTTCCACTCCAAATTCCTGCGACAGCCGCACTCCTTCGTGGCAACGCGCGCAGGTGATCAGCGCGAGATTCTGCGCCGACACCGAAGACTTCGGGTCCCGATGCGATTGAATGGAGTGAATGCCATGACAGTCGGTGCAAACCGGAGCCTGTCCGTTGCCGCGAGCCAGCGCCTGTCCGTGAATGCTCTGGACGAATTCCTCTTTTACCGCAGCGTGACACTGAGCACAGGTTGCCGGCACGTTGAATTTAAAAATAGACGACTTGGAATCGCCCGCGCCGAGAATCTCGTGCGTGCCGTGACAGTCGGTACAGACCGCGGCTTTCTCCGATCCCGATGCCACCGCGCGTCCGTGCACGCTCTCCTGATAGGAAAGGAATAACCGGGTGCTGTGCCCACTCGTTCCCATAACAAATTTTTCGCCATGACAAGTGCCGCACGTCCTGGGAATATTCAGATGGCTTACCCGCGAATTGGGATCGCTCGCCGGGAGCAGTTCGTGGGGACTGCCGTGGCAATCGACGCAGGTCGCCGCTTTGCCGTCGCCAGAGATGATTGCCTTCGCATGAAAACTTCGATCGTAGGCGGCCTGTTGATCGGCATGGCAAGTGGCGCAGTCGACCTTCGCGGGTTGGTGGTCGTGGGGAGAATTCTTCAGGTCCGTGTGGCAATCCACGCAGGTAAACATGGCGCCGTGAATCGAGGCCTTGAATTTGTCGGGGCTTACGAACAGGCTGACGGGCTTGCCATTGCGCTCGGTGGTCAGGCCGCGGTCACCGTGGCAAGCCAGGCACTCCTGGTTCGCAGGTTTGGGACTGGCCTTCGTCCGGGAAGTGGCGAAGGAGGGGGCGAGCGACAAGAGAACCACGGCAACGAAACCCTGCCACCCGATTTTTCGGCGAGCCTGCACCATCCGGCCTGGTGACATTCCTCGTAACCTCTCCACTGATGGGGACAACATCCAGGATCATTCTGGAAGGTGGAGCGACCCTTCGGCAGTGAGGCGTGGCACTCCGAGGCGTGACCCGGGTCACAGGGATTGAGGCACATTCAACGACTTACAACTGTTTTCTATAAGTTATAGTCGACAGGAGTGTTTACGGGGAGCAGCCAGCGTCCGATTGAAGGTCGAGTCGCCGCGCACAGTACTCCGTATTTGCGTCAGGACGCCCTCAGGAGCTTCGTCAGAGCTCGAGACGATCCGATGGCTGCGCTTGAGCACGCAGAAGTTCCTGGAGCGTTCTGGCGTGTTCATCTATGTCAAATAGCTATAGTCAGGCGGGATTGGACGGCTCCTCCCGGAAAAGGCGCTACCCGACCGTGACCAGCGAACGCAGGGCGGACTTGTTGCGGATAACTACAGTCGAGCCCTTGGTCTGAAGAATCTGGCGCTTCCGGAGATCGGCAAACAAGCGCGTCACAGTTTCGCGTGAGGTGCCGATCATCTGCGCGATCTCTTCATGAGTGAGCGCCAGTTTCAATCGAGGCTCCTGTTTCATCGCTTCGCCGTTCTTGGAAGTCCACTCCAGCAGAAGCTTCGCGAGTTTCTCCTCCGCGGAGTGCGAGAGTCCGAGAGCACGCACTTCGTGACAGGCTACGTTGTACTTTTCGCTGAGTTGCTCGGCGACTTTGAAGCAGGCTTCACTGTGTTCTTTGAGGAAGCGCAGAAATTCTTCCCGCTTCACGAAATTCACCTGGCAGGGATCGATGGTCTCCGCCGTCAGTTCATAGGCCTTGCCGGAAATGGTGGCGCTAAGGCCGAGCACTTCCCCGGGTTCGGCGATCTTCAGGATGAGCGTCTTGCCGTCACTGGAACAGATCGACATTTTGACGCGTCCCTTGCAGAGCACAAAAATTCCGCGCGGAGCCTGGCCCTCTACAAACAAGACCGCTCCCTTGGGATAGGCAGCAGCGTATTTCAGGTTTTCAAAGGCTTGCAAGGCAGGAGTTGGCAGATCGCAGAAGATCCGGTCGACCCGCATTTTGCAGGTCAGGCAACTTTCGATAATGTCGAGTCCGTAGGGCGACAACATACTGCACCTCGGCGAATCGCTCGGGCGCGCGGGCCGATGCATGGCCAACTGGTCAATCCGCCCTGTGACGGCGATCACGTACTCAGTGTGCGTCCGACCAAAACCCCCAGCGGTGACAGGGGGCACACCTGGTTGTGATGAATGTCACACCCGCCGTTGGGCGAGGACGTTGGGCGAAGGTTGCGGAGGCCCCGTACCCGGAATCTCTGGCATTGCCGCCGGTTTCAGGGCATACTTATCTTCAGCGCCGCCCCCGGGCCCTTATCCCTTGTAAGGTGGTTCCGTGCCTACGCCTCAAGACGAAATGCAGCGCGACCTCTACTCTGAACGGCGTTCCCGGCCCCCACTGCTGCCCGCCGCACCCGATCCTGAAGTCCAGCGGAAACGGATGCTGATCGCGCTTGGTGTTCTGATGGTGGCCCTGGTCGCCGTGGTTCTCAAGGACTGGGATTTCTGGTTTCCGCCAACGGAAGAAGCGCAGGAAACGGCAACGCCCAGAAAGACCACTGCGGCGGCACTGGCGACGACTCCGGCAAGTTCCGCAGCCGTGGGCAAGAGCGCGCGGAAATCCAGCAAGGCAGCGGAGCCTGAGGCTGTCGCCCCTTTTAAAGCAACCGCCGAGCGTACCGTTCTGCCACCTCTGCAAGTGGACGTGGTCGCCGGCAACCGGCATACGCGCGTGCCGGCGCGCAACAGCGCGATCCATCTGGACATGGGTTCGGGCGCAACATCGCCCGCTTCCGAAACACCCCCGGCAACCGAGCAACCTGTGGTCAGCTCCGCCGACCGCGTGCAACTCTCGCCGCAAGCCGTACAGAATGTGACGGTATCGGTGCCGCCCAACTATCCTCTGCTGGCCCGCCAGATGAAAGTACAGGGCGCGGTCATTCTTCAGGCGCTGATTTCAAGGGAAGGGTCGATTCAGGAATTGCAGATCGTGAGCGGCCCGGGCATCCTGGCGACCGCAGCCCGTGAGGCCGTGAAGCAATGGCGCTTCAAGCCCTACTACCAGAGTGGGCAGCCAGTGGAGACACAGGCGCGCATCACGGTGAATTTCACCATCTCGACAAACTAGCCAGAACATAAATTGTTCCAGCGCTTCGTGGTCAAGCCCTAGTCCTTTTTCTTCTTGGGCTTTTTCTTCTCGCGTTTTGGAGCGTCTTTATTTCCCATGGCGATAGTTTCCCACAGAGCAATTCAGAAAACCAGCGGGGGGACCTCAAACTGCAACAGGAGGGCATTCCGGGTAGCCCATCAGTTTGAGAAGCATCAACCCCCAAGGACACGAAGGTCCACCTAGGAACCCTTACACCTCGATCACCTTCGTGATACTTCGTGGTTGGAGCGCTTTGCTGCGCGATTTTGGAACTGACGCTACGGCACTCCGGTCCCTGCTTGCTCAGGCCTCTCAGATTGTATATACTTAGCGTATATACATAAGGAGCGCACAACATGGGCATCGCACGGGTTTTCCGGTCCGGAAACAGTCAGGCGGTCCGGCTGCCAAAGCAATTTCGAGTCCAGAGCAGCGAATTGGAAATCTTTCGCCGCGGAGATGAGATCGTCTTGCGCGAGAAGGACGGAACCATGGAGCGTGCGTTCGACCTGCTGGCCGGCTTGCCGGACGATCTTACGCTGACCGGGCGCGAGAAGGATCATCCGCAAAAGCGTAAGGGGCTGTAAATGGAGCCGCGCTACTTGCTGGACACGAACATTTGTATCTATATCCGGCAGAACCGGCCGGAGGAAGTGCTGCGCCGATTTCGCAAGCTTCGCCCCGGTGAGGCTGTGCTCTCGGTGATTACCTACGGCGAGCTGCTCTACGGTGCAGCCAAGAGTCGAGAGCGTTCCCAAGCGCTGGCGAGACTGCGGGAACTGGTCGGCGTTCTACCTGCCACGGCTTTGCCGGAAACGGCGGCGGACGCTTACGGAATAGTCCGCGCGGATCTGGAATCGAAGGGCCAGATGATCGGAAACAACGATCTCTGGATTGCCGCGCACGCGTTGGCGGCTGGATTGATTCTGGTGACGAACAATGAAAAAGAATTTCGTCGAGTGCGTGGTTTGAAGGTGCAGACCTGGACGGTGTAGCGTGGGTCGAAGCTGAAATGCGGAAACCGGAGGGCAAAAATTTAACAGGCGTCCGGATTCTTGCGAATCCAGGACGCCCGGGCAGCCCTCCCCCAGAACTGCTCAAGGGGAATGTAAAACCATCCGGAAAATCTGAAAATAGCACGCGGGTGCCAACTCTGTTCCACCAAGGTGCTAGTTGTCTATCTATCAGATTATAAAAGCCTATTCCTGTGTTTTGCGTCTCGATAGTAGTCTCTTGTCCTGAACTCATGGTGGCAACTCTGCTTGTGCCCGACGGCATATTGCCGACAGGGTGCCAGCGCTACGCTAGTGCGCGATGGTCATGACTGCGGGGGCGGATCCGACCGAAAAAGGCGACCCCGAGATCGCTGTTAACTTGCCCGTAGTCGCATCGTAGGAATATCCGGTGACATTGGAGCCGCCCTGGTTGGCAACGTAGAGATACTTTCCCGCGGGCTCCGCGAGGATGAAGACCGGTCCCGTACCTGCCGCAAAAGGAGAGCCCGTGATCGTGGTCAGTTGGCCGGTGCCCGACGTGATTGTAAACGCCGAAACGTTATTCGATCCCTGGTTGGCAACGTACAGAAACGCATTCGATGGATCGATCGCAATCGCCCGCGGGGCGGTCGCTATCCCGAGGCTGTAGGGAGAACCGGAAATCGTAGTGAGTAAGCCATTGGGCTGGATGGTGTAGGCGGAAATAGTGTTGTCGGTGGCGTTGGCGGCGTACAGGTAGTGCCCTGCGGAATCGAT
>JAYTFO010000221.1:0-3920 GCA_043734305.1 Acidobacteriota bacterium
CTGGGCGGTATCGCCACGTAATGTTCCTCGTTACCCACGTCGATTCCCGCCGCTTTTGGATGGACTACCGACAGTCCTAGCGTGCCATCCTGCTGCTTCAGCAGAGCAGGATCGTTCCGCTTCCGTCCGCGCTGGGATGCGCTTTGCTTTCCTGTTTTGGCCATGTTACCCTTCCTTGCAGATTGAATTGACGCGGCTCGGCCCGGTTGCGAATGGTTTGAAAAGTCTCTCCAACGGGGTCGGGACGCAGCCAAACTACGACTGCGCACGCCACCAAACAGGCGATCGCCTGGGAACCGGAGCCATGCTGAAGCGCGGGCCTGAAAGCACCAACTTTTACGCGGCCTTGACTGCCGAGTCGCGACCCTACTATTTTCGCTCGCTGTATCGGCTAAGCCAAGTTTCTGATACTGGCGACGGCTCCCGTCGCTCCCGCTAAAGCATGCCCCACGTTTATTTTTTCCAATTGAGACCTCCTAATAACTGTTTGGCTCCAGCTTCCATGAGTCGGATGTCCGTAGTCGCCTGAAAAAGCAGAAAGCCCTGCTCCCTATACTGGGCGATCTGTTCCGGCGTTCCACCCGGCCTGCCGAGGGCCTTGCCGTGCTTCTTGCCGGCCTCAACTACACGGGTGATGGCTTCGTCGAGTTTCGGATGTTTCTGATTGCCGCGCAAGCCGAGCGAAAAGGATAGATCGCTGGTCCCGATAAACAGGGCATCCAATCCGGGCGTCGCCGCGATTTCGTCGATCCGATCCACCGCCTTGGCCTCTTCAATGATCGCGATTACCATGACGTTCTCGTCGGCGGAATCGGTGTAGCTTTCCGGGTTGGGCCACCCGAAAATAGCGAGGCTCGCTCCCGATCCCCGGCGCCCGGCGGGCGGATAGCGGCAGGCTGCCACCGCCTGCTGCGCGAGCTCCGGAGTGCTAGTGAACGGGAAGATGACGCCGTAGACACCCGCATCCAGTACCCGCTTAGCGGTCCAAATCTCGTTGACCGGCACGCGCGCGAACGGCAACGCCGGCAGGCCCCGGGTCGCCAACACCATGTTGCGCAGGGTCTCCAGGGTGATCGGCGAATGCTCCATTTCGATCCACAGGAAATCGAAACCGGCGCGCGCCGCATGGGCCGCGATATCGAGATTGCTCACCGTTATGGTGACGGCAATTACGGGTTCGCCGGCCAGTAATTTGCGCTTAACCGGGTTGGACCACTGCTCTTTAGGCGGAACGCTCATTTCTTCATCAACCAGACTTCGGCCACCTGGCAACCGCGGCCATTGCCGCCTTGCCCGGGCTGGCGGGTCCACTGGAGAGTGAGTTGTCCGCCCGCCGTGGCGGCCTTGGGAATATCGAATTCAATCGGGTGATACGGAACGGGCTTCGCTAGATAGGGATGAATTTCGGTCGATTCGTTGGCGACTAAGCGTAGCTTCTGACCAGGACTGTCGCCCGCATAGGTCACCCGCAATTTATATTGCGCGGTCCGGTCCAAGTCGTCGTAATGCATGGTGAGCGGCGAGTCGCCCAACGATTCAGCATGGGTCGCGATCGAACGCCGGTAATTGCGCCGCGCTCCAAAGCCTACCAACGAGGATTTTAGAAATGCCGGATCGTCCTTGGGGCCGACGCCGCGCACGAGGTGGGGTTGAGCTGTCAGGTTGCCGAGATCGTCGTAGAAGCCGCCAGGACCCGGATCGGTCCAGTTGACGATTTCGTCGATTGCGGTCAGACGATCGGGATCACTCGGCATCGCGCGGATCTCGGCGAAGCGCTGCTTGAGCCACACACGGTCGTTCAGCGGGACGTCGATGGTATCGAGGGAAGCGCCCCGATCCACGGAAATAGCCCGATACTTCTCGACGCTCAACTGCATGCGGATGCTTTGAAACAGCGCCTCAGCGAGTTCGAACGCGCGGCCGCGCCAACCCTCGGCGACGCGGTCCGGAACCGACCGATCCAGCAGCTCCTCAGCCTGATTCAATGCGGTTGCGGCTCCCATCGTCTTGGAGGACCGCAAAGCATCCATAGAGGCTTGCTCGACTTCCGTCTCATGCAGTAAGCGGCGGCGGACGTAGCCATCATAGTAAGCGCGATACAGAGCTTGTTGGAACCGCCAATTCAGGCGCACTTGCGGTGAGGAGCGACGCTCCATGGCCTGGAATTGCTCAAGCGTGGTGTAGACGCCCTCGTTGGTGGCTAGCGGACCACGCCAGTTCCGTTCTAGAGCAAGCAGCCCTTGCGCGAAATCGTCCGTGAGTTCATCGGCGATAAAGTAGCGGCTGAACTGCCGCAATATTCCGGTAACGTTGGCACCGGGGTCCCAGCCTAGCCCGCTCCACACAAATTTGTTCACATCGTCGTTGCAGCCCTCCGAATAGGTAAGAAAACCGATGGTGTCGGGCTGAGTGACGCGGAAGATATTGGCCTGATCGAGAGGTCGCGGGTTGATCACCTCACGGGCTTCGGTCAGCGCGTAGGCGATGTCCCAATCGGGCACCGGAAACTGAGCCTGACGGCTGTGCGTGATGTCGGGATAATTCCGGATAGGATACTTCTTGGGGATGCGGGCGCGCAACTCAGGCAGACTCACACGGGTCTGCGGCCCGAACACGATGCCGCTCAGCCAGGCGGGCTGCTTATCCATGATTCCGTAAAACTCATCCATCCACTTGGCGTCGAAGCTTTGCGGCGACATCCACATCTGCGCCTTGGGATGATACTGATGCAGGACACGCGTTTCCTGCTCGAGCAGGGCCATCATGTACTTGGGCTGGGTGTGGCCGGGATCGCCTCCGGGCACGAAAATGGCATCAACGCGGGGCAACTGCTTGAACACCTCGCCCCATTCATGAAGAGCAAATTCAACGGTCTTGGGATCGGAATAATCCTTGTCCATGGCCGGATACCAGATCCATACATCCAGGCCGTAATCGTCGGCTAGGCGCGACATTTCCGTCATCATCCGCATCGGCGGAAGCGGAAAATGCGGGCTGTCGGCGGCATCATCGGAGCGGGGCGGAATTAACTCGATGGCGTTGGCCCCAAAGACGACCAGATCGCGCATGTACTGATCCCAGATGGGCACGCTCCAGGCGTCATAAGCATTGGTCTTGGGCCGATAGCCGAGCTGGTGGCCGCGGAGAGGATACTTGGGCGCGGTGGTGACGGAGAAGCCGTCGTCAACTGTGATTCGGCCCTTGGTCAGGTGCATCTCGCGAAGGAGGCGACCGACGCCGAAGAGGACTCCACGAGGGTCGTTACCGGCGATTGAAACAGCGGCGCTGGATACGGTGATGGAGTAACCCTCGGCGGGGCCGTGTCCGCGAGTTATCGTAATCGCGGGCTGCGATCCCGCGGCGGTGGTTGGGAGCCGGATTTGCGTTCGCTTCTCCACCTCTTCGACGAGCATCTGAACGGCTTTTGATTCCTGCTTGTTCATTGCCGCGGGGGCGACGATGTGGGCGTTGGTCAGATCGAGGGCGCTGGCGAGGGCAATGCTGAGGAGAGCGGCGGCGATGGGGGTCAGGAACTGCGAGGAGGGCATTGAGAGATTATATCGGGCAGGAGGCGGGCGACGTTACGCGCCCTCATCTCCTCGATAGCGTCGGCGACGGCTTGGCAGGCGTCAGGGTAACGGGGGAGTACGCGCATGAGCACGCTTTGGAAATTCTGAAAATCCTGGCGCGCGCCGATTTTCGGGTCTTCTTTTGGGGCGACGCGCCTCGAGATCTTGCGCGGCTTCGAGACTACATTTGCATCGATGGTCGATGTCATAGAGCTATTTCATCCTTAAGAGCGGATCGTTCGATTGCATTGCCTAGTATAGCGTATCATCAAAACATATTCTGTTGATTATGTTTCCTGCTACGCTTAGTCATGGCAGGCAAATCCAAACGTCCAAAGCTCACCTTGACAC
>JAYTFO010000222.1:0-15003 GCA_043734305.1 Acidobacteriota bacterium
CAGCATAACGCCAAATCCTATCACCACTCCGTCAGTAAAAACGCTCATGGATGACCCCTACAACGGGTACACGTGGCATCAGCGAAAAGCTATCGTGCAGAAATTTAAGCGAATGGAGAAGGACCGCAACACGGCGCCGCTACAATATCTGAAGAACCCGGAAAAGTGCGAGGTCTGCGGCGATCCGGCGCCAGCTAGTCCGTGGCAGTGGCATTCCGAGGACTACTCGACGCCGTTTCAATTTTCTCCGCCTGCGTCATTCAATGTTTGCGCCGTCTGTCACTTACGACTCCACAAACGCTTTCCCGATAGCAAGACCGGCAAGCAATCTGATTGGCTGCTTTTTCTGACTCACCTCAAGATGGGAAGATACGGCCAGGAATTTACCAAACTGAATTCGCTGAAACAGCGGACAGCGTGGCAGTCTCAGATTGACGCCGGTTATCCGGTGGCGTTGCCGTTCATTCGCGAATGCCGTTTGACTGGTAGGGAGTGGTGGCAATCTCTGACACTGGATCCGGAGTCCTTAATTGCCGCTTGGGCACACCCGCGCCCTTGGCGGGAGCGTCCAGAAACCAGCGTCTATCAGGCCGCGATAGACCAAATCAAGCCGAGCCAGACTGAATTGGCACTTCTGAAGTTTCATGCGCGGTCGCCGCGTCGCTGCGCAACCATGCGGCAGATTTCAGAAGGCGCGCTGTCCTCCGGGTTCCCCGCCCAAGCCAACCTTGTATATGGCAAATTGGCTCGCCGCCTGGCGGAGGTGACGAATTGGGTGCCCGATAAACGAGATGATGGCTCCTCGATCTGGATGACCGCCGTCGCTGAAGGTTGGCAACCCGTTAACAGAGAATATGAGAGGGTCATGGTGCCAACGCTCGCAGCGCTTTTCGCCTGAATGGCCCCGTGGATTTTATTCCCCACGATCACATGGGCATTACTTCGGCGCGGATTGAATCGAGACCCGACGACGCCGTGCTGGGGATCATTGAAATGACGTGGGAAACGTTGCGGGGTTCTGACTGATGACCGGGTGTGCCCCCCACATTGAAACGAGTAAAGTTAAATGATGCAACCATGAATGCAGGGTCAAAACTACACCGAATGAATACTTCTGATAAGACACCAGTCGACCCCGTGCCAGAGCATATCAGCCAAAATATCGATAGCATTTTGGCTTTTTATCGCCGCGAAAAACAATAAATTAGCGACCCATAACGGTTTCTGGAAAGAGTCGGCGGATTTATGGGCCGACCGTCCTATCTCGCCTCCGTTCTGTCCTTCGTTGCAATTTGGCTGCTGGCCAATGCATTATCCGAACGATTCGGATTCGCACCGTTGGACCCGCCACCATTTTTCTGGCTGCAAGGGGTTGTTAGCCTAGGCGCAATGTTAACCGCGACCGTGGTCCTCATTACCCAGAATCGGGAAGCCAAGCTTGAGGCGCAACGATTGCATCTGGAATTGCAGGTAAATCTTTTGACTGAGCAGAAGACCACGAAGCTTATCCGTCTGCTCGAAGAGTTGAGACGTGACTTGCCCATGGTCAAGGATCGCCATGACCCGGAGGCAGCGGCATTGCAGAAACCGACGGACCCCGAAGAGGTACTTGCGGCCTTGGAGAAACGGCGCGACAAAGTTTGATCCCTATTTGCTTTCGTGCGGCTTACGGGCCCGCCGCCGCCATGGCGATCATTGAAATGACGTGAGAGGCCAAAGTGCTGGTGCCGATTCAACTGTGCTTCCTGCGTTTCCTGCTCGTCGTTCGATCCCTTTTTTCGCTTTATCGCCGGATCCAGATCACAATCGAATCTCCTCGATAATGCGCGAACAAACACAGAAACGGTTACTCATAAGCCGAGCAGTGGATATCATGATAGCTCAATGCCTCGATTGCAGCGGAGGTCTCCTGTGGCTCAATATTCCACGACGCCCCCTGATCCCGGCCGCATAGAAATTATCCGGGCTTCCTCGATAAATCTTGTGCAGCATGAATCGGAATCGACTGGCGACGCACGCCGTGATGCCGTCGCCCGAGGGAGAACACTTCAGACAAGAAACTGCGAGTCGCCGGGCACTACGCCCGCGCCCGGGTCGATGACGAGGAGGACGATTATGCTGCGCCGCACTGTTGCGTCCGCATTTCTTTTGCAATCGCTTGCCTTACTGCCTGCCAACGCTGCGGAGCCCATCAAGATTGCGATATCGGTCGGCCTGAGCGGGCCGAATGCCATCTATGGAGAAGGGCAACTTAATGCGTTCAATGCCGCTGCCGACATCGTCAATGCGCGGGGCGGCGTTCGCGGCGGCCGGAAGATTGAAATTGTCCCGATGGACAACAAAGGCACGCCGCAGGAAGCGCTGATCCAGCTCAAGCGTGCTATCGACGATGATATCCGCTACGTCGCATCCACGGTATCCAGCGTCGTTCACGCTCTAAACGACGCAATTGCCAAACATAACGAGCGCAATCCGGACAAGACCGTCCTGCTCCTCAATTTTAATTCTCTCGATCCCGCTCTGACCGAGGCGAAATGCAGTTTCTGGCATTTTCGATTCGAGCCTCATACCGATATGCAGCTTATGGCACTGACGAGTTTCATGGCTATGCAGAGCGCCATCCAGAAGGTCTATTTGCTTAATCAGGATTACGCCTTCGGACAGAGCGTGAGCAAAGGGTCTCGGCAACAACTCAACGCGAGGCGCCCCGATATTTCAATCGTGGGTGACGAGTTGATCCCGCTTGCGAAGGTCAAGGACTTTGCACCTTATGTTGCCAAGATTCGCGCCACGGGCGCCGACAGCGTACTGACCGGCAACTGGGGTGCGGACCTCTCCCTCTTGATCAAGGCGAGTAACCAAATGGGATTCCAAGCTCACTACTACGCGTTGCTGGCGGCGGGATTCGGGACACCATCGGCAATTGGTGCAGCGGGGGCGGATCGAATGAAGACGATCTATTCGTGGCACTTGAACGCGACCGACCCGAAGTGGGAACGCACGATCGTGGATTATCAGGCGAAGTACAAGACCAGTGCCGACCTGGCTTATCTGCCGGCGTTCCGGACGGTTGAGATGTTGGCGAGCGCAATCAATCAGGCTGGGACCACCGACCCGCTCAAAGTGGCGCATGCGCTGGAGGGCATGCACTTCGCCGGACCAACCGGAGACTCATGGATGCGAGCCGAGGACCACCAGATCATCGCGCCGATCTTCGTGATGAGCTTCGTCAAGGCGGGGCAACCCGGTGTGAAACATGATGTGGAGGGTACGGGCTACGGGTGGAAAACCGAGGCAATTCTGGCACCTAGCGAAACGTTGCCGCCGGTGCGATGCCAGATGGAGCGCCCGTCGATGTGACGACGGCGTGACCAATAAAAAGGAAAAAAAGGAGGGGGCATGAAAGCATTTGCATTTCGGTTTTTCGTCAGCGCAATTCTCGCGTCTTCGCTTTCCAGCGCACTCGCCGCAGATACGATAAAGGTTGCCTTCGTGAGTTCCCTCAGCGGGCCCTTCGCTCTTCAAGGCGAAGAGACCATGAAAAACATTGCGGCTGCCTCTGACCTCATCAATTCTAGGGGCGGAGTATTAGGAGGGACCGCCATTGAAATTGTGCCGTTCGACAACAAAGGAAATCCTCAAGACACACTGATCGTGCTTCAAAAAGCCATCGATCAGGATATTCACTACGTGATTTCTGGCGTTTCAAATATTGCCCACGCCATCACGGACGCTGTGGGGAAGCACAACGCGCGCAATCCCGGTCGTTCGGTTTTATTCCTCGACTACGGCGCCCTGGATCCGGCCCTCACTGAATCAAAATGCAGCTTCTGGCATTTCCGATTCGAGGCACATGCAGACAGGCAAGTGAATGTCTTGACCGACTACATGAAACAACGCGCGTCAATTAAAAAAGTATATTTGATCAACCAGGATTACGCATATGGCCAGGCGGTCAGTCGGGCATCCAGAGAGATGCTTGCGGCCAAGCGTCCGGATGTCCAGATCGTGGGAGATGAGCTCATACCTCTTGGCAAAGTCAAAGACTTCGCCGCCTATGCGACAAAGATCCGGGCGTCCGGGGCGGATAGCGTGCTTACAGGCAACTGGGGAAATGATTTATCCCTGCTTATCAAGGCAAGCAATGAGAGTGGGCTCGCAGCGACTTATTACACATTGCTCGCCGCCTATTTCGGGACGCCGTCAGGAATCGCCGGATCCAAGGCGGACCGCATCGAGACATTGTATGCATGGACGATCAATGTAGCGGACGCGATATGGGAAAAGCGATTGCTTGACTACAAGGCAAAATACAAATCGGTCTCGAATTTGGATTACCTGCCGGCGTTTAGGGTTGTGGAAATGCTGGCCAATGCGATGAACCAGGCAGGAAACAGCGACCCGCTTAAGGTCGCCTATGCCCTGGAGGGGATGAAGTACGCAGGGCCGAGCGGTGAGTCCTGGATGCGCGCGGAGGATCATCAAATGATCGCCCCCATCTATGTATTGCGCTTTGCGAAGGTAGGGCAACCAGGCGTCAAACACGATGCGGAAGGCACGGGTTATGGCTGGAAAACGGAGGCGCTGATTCCAGCTAAGGACATCGTTCCGCAGATGAAGTGCAAGATGGAGAGGCCGTCGATTCAATGACGAAAAAAATCAGGACATTTATCGGTACTTGAAGTCGATCGGCGAACTACGGAGATCACAATGCGGCTGGATGGAAAAGTAGCGATCATCGTTGGTGCCGGCCAGAGTCCGGGAGACGGTATCGGAAATGGCCGCGCGACAGCGATTCGGTTTGCCCAGGAAGGTGCAAAGATCCTGGCTGTGGACCGAGACATTCAATCCGCGAGGGATACCGCCGCTCTTTCGACAAAGGAGGGCGTCGATTGCGTGGCATTTGAGGCGGACGTTACTGACGAGGCGACGCTTGCCGCGGCAGTGGACTTCGCGAGGCTGCGGTGGGGGCGCATCGACATTCTGCATAACAATGTCGGGGTGAGCGTTTCGGGAGGAGACGCGCCTTTGCTGGAACTCAACGAGGAAATCTTCGATCGGGTGAGTTCCATCAACCTTCGCGGAACGATGATGGCCTGTAAACACGTCATTCCCATCATGCGTAAGCAGCGAAGCGGGGTCATTATCAACATTTCTTCCATCGCGGCGTGGGTCGACTATCCCCTGGTTGTCTATAAAGCCACCAAGGCGGCCATGATCGCCTTTACACAGCAGCTCGCATTACACAACGCCGCCTACGGCATCCGTGCCAACGTAATCTTGCCGGGGCTGATCGATACACCCATGGCGGTGGATACGCGCGCTCATGCCACGGGCGAGCGTCGCGAAACGATCGCTGCGGAACGCGACAGGAAAGTGCCGCTGCGCGGAAAGATGGGCACGGCATGGGATGTGGCCAATGCCGCTCTGTTTCTCGCATCCGAGGAAGCCAATTTCATCACGGGTGTGGCTTTGCCGGTGGATGGCGGGGCATTGGTCCGGATCGGATGATGAAAGAATAAGTGTGGCAGATAGTCAGGCGGCGACAGGGATTTGAAACCAACGAGAGGCCAGATTTATTACAAGACCTGAACGGTTCGCGCCCAACCTGGCTTCCAAAACCCGGTCCCATTTGGGTAAACACCAACACACGGCCGGGCAAACTCGATGGTGCAAATCCAGGCTCAAGTGCGTGATAGTTCGGTGATGGTTTTCGCTAAACGGTTTAGTCGGAAGGGGAGTTCATGAAAAAGGTACTGGCTGTCTGTTTGAGTGCGTGGTGCCTGTTTGGTATTGCGCAGACGACCGAGGAATTGCTCAACGTAGACAAGAATACCGAAAACGTCATCACGCAGGGCATGGGCTATGACCTGAAGAACCACAGTTCGCTCAAGCAGATCAATACATCCAACGTGAAGCGGCTGGTTCCTGTCTGGAGCATGAGCCTGATGAACGATCAGGGCGAATTGGCGCAGCCCACGATCTACAACGGCGTGATGTATGCGATCAACGGCAAATGGACTTTTGCCATTGATGTTGCGACCGGAAAGCAGATATGGCGCACGCCCACCGAATCGGCGCCGGAAGCGGCGGCGCACGCCTGCTGCGGCGCGATCAACCGCGGCGCGGCTACGATTTATAACGGCAAACTTTTTCGCGTGACACTCGACGCGCACGTTGTTGCGCTGGACATGAAAACCGGCGAGCAGCTATGGAAGCAGCAGTTTGCCGATTTCAACGAAGGCTATTCCGCGACCAGCGCGCCGCTCATCGCCAACGGCGTGCTGATCACCGGCATGGCGGGCGGGGACTTTACTACGCGCGGTTTCCTCAATGGCTGGGATCCAGAAACCGGAGCGCATCTATGGCGGCATTACACCATACCCGCGCCGGGCGAACCCGGCTCCGCAACCTGGCCCAAGGGTAGCGACTCGTACAAGTATGGCGGCGCGGCGACCTGGCGCACAGGCGCGTACGACCCGGAACTCGACCTCGTCTATTGGGGCACCGGCAATGCCGAGCCGTGGAACCCCCACTCGCGCGGCGGACTCGACAGCCTTTATTCGAGCAGCCTTCTTGCGATTCGTCCAAAAACCGGTGATATGGTCTGGCACTATCAGTACACACCAAACGATTTCTATGACGTGGATGGCACCGACGAACCAGTGTTGGCCGACATCATAATCGACGGGCGGCAGCGCAAGGTCCTGTTCCAGGCCAACAAGAACGGGTTCATGTACACGCTGGACCGTATCAACGGCAAGTTAATCACGGCGCATCCGTTCACCCGCGTGAATTGGGCCACACATATTGACAAGGAAACAAACAACCACCAAAACTACTATCGGGATTACAGCCCAGACATCGGACGGTATATTGAGAGCGATCCGATAGGACTGACTGGCGGCATTAATACCTATGCCTATGTTGGGGGCGATCCAATCAGCATGTTTGATCCTGATGGTTTGCGAGAAGAGAATTTCCCAGGTGGAGGTAGTCAAGGTATACCCAATCCTTATTGGGGGCCTATACAGCAAGCTCCAGCGAATGCTGCGAAAGCATTAAGCAAATTCGTCAGTAACGTCATTCAGGCTTGCAAGTCAGTAAGCAGCGCCGATGACTGCAAGCAGATATGTGATGCTGCGTACAATGACCAGGTTCGAATTTGCAAATTGACGACTAGAACCAAAAAGGCGAGAGAGCAATGCTATGCAAATGCGGCTGATATTTATGGGGCATGCTTAGCAAATTGCAAATAAGGGGTACTTTACTCGATGGCAGATTTGTATCACGGCACGGATGATCAGTTCTCTGTTTTGCTAGAGCGTCAACTTTATATGCTGAAACGTGGCAACGTTGACAAACAAGATATTCTTATTCAGATCGGTCACCCTTATTGGGTTGAGAAAGATATTGAAGCGGCTTGTCCTGTTGCAATTCGAGGGCTTTTTGGACGATTGGCAGATGTTCGTGGTATTGATCCGTTAGATGCGGTCCGACTGGCCATAAAATTAATTGATTCCACTCTGCAGGGTAATACCAAAGAGAGGGAATTCTTTTGGCCTGACGGAGAGGAATATTCCTAGGTAGAGCATCGAGATCAAGCTGAGGTAGCCCGGATTTCTCGGACACCCTAGCCAAGAACCACGCGATACTCCTGCTCACACCACAGCGGGGTGCGATAACCCAACGACTGAAGCAGTCGCCCGCCCATCGTTGTTAAACCCAGAATAAGGGAATGGTGTCAGGCTTGGCATGTTGCATAATGCCGTCTCGTGAGGGTCTCCCGTAACTCCGGAACAACCCACGAATAAAAGTTGAAATGCTTCCACCCAACGCCCGCCTTTGCGCGGGCGTTGTCTTATTTAGCCGCTCACGTCTCGCGCGGGGTGATAAAGCCGATGGGACGCTTCTTCTTCTCGGGCGGGGTCATGAGTTCGCGGATGGCACCGAGGATGCCGGCGATGGCCTGATCGTGGGTGCTGAGCTTGGCTTCGATCCTGGCTTCGAGTTGATCGAGCCGCTGGGCGAGTTCCTTGTGCGCGATGAGTGTGTCGCGCAACTGCACGAAAGCGCGTACCACGTAGACGCTGACCTCGGTGGCGCGCGGGCTGTTGAGCACCATGGCGGCCATGATGGCGCCGTGTTCGGTGAAAGCGAGCGGGAGCTTCCTGCGGCCGCCCCAACTTGATGTCGCAAATTGCGACTTCAAGTTAGCGAATTCGGCCGGGGTGACCGGAAAAACAAAATCCTCCGGGAAGCGCTCGGCGTTGCGGCGCACTTGCTCGTTGAGTCGCCGTGTTTGGACCCCGTAGAGCGCGGCGAGATCGGCATCGAGCATGATCTTCTGGCCACGGATGACGAGGATGCGGCTGGTGATCGCCTCGATGGCGATGAGCGCCGCCGACCTCTTCTTGCTGATGATGGTTGTCTTCCTTGGCGCTTTACGCCGCCTGTTTGCCGATCTTCTGCTTGAGCTTCTCGTTGGCGATGAAGGTATCGAGCAGCTGGATCACCTGGCGCTTGGTGCGCGCGTCGAGCTTCTCGATCGCCTGCAACTGGCGCTCAAGGCGCGAGTTCCTGGGTTTCGCCCGTGCACGCACGGGCTCAGTGCCGAGCAGTTGCTCGATCGTGACACCCAGGGCCTTGGCCAAGCCCGTGAGCAGGTTGGCCGGCGGGTGCTCGGTCTCGCCTTCGTAGTAGGCGATCATGCGGCGGGTGACGCCGAGTTCACCGGCGAGCTCGGTCTGGGTGTAGCCGGCCGCTTTGCGCAGCGCCATCAATCGCGCGCCGAAATTCAGCGCAGCGCTCATCGTCCTCTTGGGCATCGTCGTCCAAAACTCGAACTGTGGATGCGAAGAATTGTAAGGGTGGGTTTGCGCGGTCATGGCCTGTGCTTGACTATCAATGTCCGAACATCGTACATTGTGGAGCACCGAAATTCAACCGCTAAAAAATAGCTCCACCCCCTTGACAGGTTTTTAGCCGGAGGCAAAAAACATGGCGCGCATCCCGGAGCAGGAAATCGAGCGGCTAAAGAGTGAGGTGTGCGTCGAGCGGCTGATCGAATCGTCGGGTGTGGCGCTCAGGAAATCCGGCAAGGATTGGCTGGGCCAGTGTCCCTTCCACGACGACGGCGAGCCGTCGCTGGTGGTGACGCCGTCGAAGAATCTCTGGCACTGCTTCGGCTGTCAGTCGGGCGGTGGCCCCATCGACTGGGTGATGCAGCACCGGGGCGTATCGTTTCGCCATGCCGTCGAGCTGCTCAAGGAAGGGGTCTCCTCTTTAGCCGCCGATCCGGTGAAGCGCACCAGCGTGCGCGCGCTTCCGGCACCGGTCGCCTTCGACGCTGACGACCAGCGGCTGCTCAACCAGGTCATCGACTATTACCACCAGACCCTCAAACAAAGTCCCGAGGCGCAGGCCTACCTCAAGAGCCGAGGCCTCGATCATCCCGAACTGATCGAGCGCTTCAGGTTGGGCTACGCCAATCGCACGCTCGGTCTTCGATTGCCGGAGAAGAACCGCAAGGAGGGCGAGGCGATCCGCGGCCGGCTGCAGAAGCTGGGGCTGTATCGCGCCACCGGGCGCGAACACTTCAACGGCTCGCTGGTGATTCCGGTGCTCGATGAAGCCAGCAACGTGACGGAAGTCTACGGCCGCAAGGTGACGCCGAACCTGCGGCCGGGCACGCCGCTGCATCTGTACCTGCCGGGACCGCACCGTGGGGTGTGGAATATCGAAGCCCTGGCCGCCTCGAAGGAAATCATCCTGTGCGAGGCGCTGATCGACGCCTTAACATTCTGGTGCGCGGGTTATCGCAACGTCACTGCCTCGTATGGTGTCGAGGGTTTTACCGACGATCACCTGGCCGCGTTCCAGCAGCACGGCACTGAGCGCATCCTGATCGCCTACGACCGGGACGACGCCGGTGACCAGGCGGCCGGCAAGCTCGCAGAAAAGTTGACGGCCAGCGGCATCGAATGCTTCCGCATCCAGTTCCCCAAGGGCATGGACGCCAACGAGTATGCGTTGAAGGTCGCGCCGGCTTCGCGTTCACTTGGGCTCGCCATTCGCAAGGCGCTGTGGCTCGGAAGAGGTGCTGCCCCCGACAATCCACCCCAGGCGACAGGAATCGAACCTGTCACCTCGGCGCCATTGCCTGTGCCTGACGTTTCTTCTTTAGCCGCTCCAGAAAAAACGCCTTCTCCTCCCGTCGAACCCGTCACCGAGCCGCTGCCGGCCTCTCCGGTGCCGCCGGCGCCGGGCGGAGACATCGCCGCCGAAGTGAAGGACGCGGAAGTCGTGATGAGCTTCGGCGAGCGGCGCTACCGCATCCGGGGGCTCGCGAAGAATCTCTCCTATGAGTTGATGAAGGTCAACGTGCTGGTGGCGCAGGGCGAGGCTTTCCATGTGGACACGCTCGACCTGTACGCGGCGAAGCAACGCGCTTCCTACATCGCCCAGGCCGCGATCGAGTTGAGGGTCTCGGAGGAGACGATCAAGACCGATCTGGGCCGCGTGTTGCTCAAGCTCGAGCAACTCCAGGAAGAACAGATCCGCAAAGCCCTCGCGCCTAAGCCGGTGCAGAGCGTGCCGATCAGCGAGTCGGACCGACAGGCGGCACTGGCGCTGCTCAAGTCACCCGATCTTCTGTCGCGCATCCTGGCCGACTTCGAGGCGATCGGCCTCGTCGGCGAAGCCACCAACAAGCTGGTGGGTTACCTCGCCGCCGTGTCGCGCAAACTCGATGCCCCGTTGGCCGTCGTCCTGCAATCGTCCTCGGCCGCGGGCAAGAGTTCGTTGATGGATGCGGTGCTCTCCCTGATGCCGGAAGAAGACCGGGTCAAGTACTCGGCGATGACGGGGCAATCGCTGTTCTACATGGGCCAGACCAACCTGAAGCACAAGATCCTCGCCATCGTCGAGGAGGAAGGGGCCTCGCGCGCGAGCTACGCGTTAAAACTCTTGCAGTCCGAAGGCGAGCTCACCATCGCAAGCACGGGCAAGGACCCGGCGACGGGGAACCTGGTGACGCACGAGTATCGGGTCGAGGGGCCGGTGATGATCTTCTTGACGACGACGGCCATCGAGATCGACGAGGAACTATTGAATCGCTGTCTGGTGCTCTCGATCGATGAAGGACGCAGCCAGACGCAAGCCATTCACCGGCTGCAACGCGCCAAGCGCACGCTGGAGGGCTTGATGGCGCGTGCTGGGCGCGCCGACATTCTCACGGTGCACCGCAACGCGCAGCGCTTGCTGCGTCCTTTAGCTGTGTTGAATCCCTACGCGCGTAGCCTCACGTTCCCGGACGAAGCGACGAGGACGCGGCGCGATCACGAAAAATATCTGACGCTGATCGATGCGATCGCGCTGCTGCACCAGCATCAACGCGAAGTGAAGGCCGCCACGCGGCGCGGCAAGCTCATCGAGTATGTCGAGGTCGAGCTTACCGATATCGCGCTTGCCAACGAGCTTGCGCATGAAGTGCTCGGCCGTTCACTCGACGAGCTGCCGCCGCAGACGCGGCGCTTGCTGATGCTCGTCGATACGTTCATCACTGAGTGCTCGAAGGCGCAGGCGATGAAACGCGGTGAGGTTCGCTTCAGCCGCCGCGAGCTGCGTGCGCGGCTGCGCATGGGCGACACGCAGCTGCGGCTGCATCTGGATCGCCTGACCTCTCTTGAATACTTGCTCGTGCATCGCGGTGGCCGCGGTCAGTGCTTCGTCTACGAGCTTCTCTACGACGGCGCCGGCCAGGACGGCAAACCGTTTGTGCCGGGGCTGATCGATGTGGCGACGCTCAAAACCACCACTACGATTGCAACCTCGCGGGGTGAAACAGCCCATCTCGCGGGGTCAACGCGGCCTCAACGCGGGGCCAACGCGGGGGAATCGCGGGGTGACAAAAACGCCGGAACGCCGCACGGGACGGGCGTTGCCGGTGAATTAACGCCTTTAGCGGCTGAAACGCAGTGCTCCGGCGACGAAGCCGCAATCGTATCGTACCCACAGATTGCGCGCGCCGCGCGCGCGGCTTGAGTCGCATGTTCAAACGCAAACCGCGGCAGCGACGCGTAGGGCGCGGCTGGGACCTGCCGGACAATGCGCTCGCGCACACGCTCAAGGAGTTCCTCGACTGGTCGGGCGCGCATGCGATCTCGCCGCGCACGATTAGGCAGCGTCAACGCGCGTGTCGGCGCTTCATCGTGTGGGCGCAGGCGCGCGGGCTCTCGAAGCCCTCGGAGGTGACGCTCCCCATCCTGGAGCGTTACCAACGGCATCTGTATCACTACCGCAAATCCGATGGGCAGCCGCTGACCTTCGGTTCCCAATATACCGAGCTCGTGCCCTTGAAGGCGTACTTCAAGTGGGCAGCGCGGAGCCGCTACATTCTCTACAACCCGGCGGCGGAACTCGTGATGCCGAAGGTCATGCCGAGCTTCGCCGGCTACGTGCTCTCGATCGCCGACGTCGAGGCGATCCTCAACGCGACCGACACCACGACGCTGCTGGGCGTGCGCGACCGCGCGATCCTGGAGACCTTGTACTCCTCCGCGATCCGCCGCGCGGAGTTGCTCCATCTCACGGTGTTCGATGTGGACACGCGCCGCGGGTCGCTCCTGGTGCGCGAGGGGAAAGGGCGCAAGGACCGCCTGGTGCCGTTGGGTGAGCGCGCATGCGCGTGGCTCGACAAATATCTCCTGGAGGTGCGCCCCGAACTCGTCACCGGCCACCATGACAACATTCTCTTCCTCACGCGGTTTGGCGAAGCCTTCCACGACTACTCGATCGGGGAGCTGGTGAAGCGCTACATCGCCAAATCGGGCGTCGCGGTGAAGGGCGCCTGCCACCTGTTTCGCCACGCCTGCGCCACGCACATGCTGGAGAACGGGGCGGACACGCGCTACATCCAGGCGTTGCTCGGACACTCGAACCTGTCGACGACCCAGATCTACACGCACGTGGCACTCGCGAAGTTAAAGGAGATCCACACCGCGACGCATCCGGCCAGGCTCGAACGCGCGAACGCGGCGTGTTCGACGCCGACGGCCGCGACGCCGGCGAGCACCGGCGCGCAGACGTTGCTTACCGCTTTAGCTGCTGAGGTTGACGACGACGAGCACGAGGCGCGTTGACCGCTCCGCCACGGCGCTTGGCATGCGCAAGCCCCGCGCCGTCGCTGCGACAGCGCGGACGCAGGCAGCGCCGCTTCGTTTGACACCGGCTGACGAGGGGGTTGCCCCGTGCGACCAGGCCGGCGGGGCATGCAGCCCCTTGGCCCGGTCGCGCGTGGCGCCGCGGTCTTGCAGGCCGGGGTAAGCCGAAGCGCGAAGCGCGCCGGCTCAACATAACATCGCGTTACGCAAAGTAGCGCCCCTGGCGCTACCTTCGCCCTGACGGGTTCGCGTAACTGAGTGTTATGACGGGCGCCCCGGCCTGCGGGTTGGTTGCGGCTGAAAGCCGCGCCGGGTTGTTTGCGTGCCCGACTGACTTCGGGCCAGGGCAAGAGCGCAGAATGTTCGGCGCCGCGAACAAAAAGGGCCTGAACGCTCTTGAAGGCAGGATAGACGCGCGTCAGACAACTATCACACTTCGCCCCTCCTTAGCCGCTCCCGCGGCGGGCCGCTGAACCGCAAAAAGCTTCGCTTGCCGAATCGGTGCGCGTGGCCAAAAATGCGCGTCTGGGCAAAAATTCTGCAATGACGGAGGTGTGTCTTCGTTTCGAGAGCGCAAGTCAATGAGGCGTCTAGGAAAAACGTCCTCCTCTACGACGGAAGTGCGTCGGGTGCGTACCAAGACAAGGAGACGAACAACCACTACAACTACTATCGGGATTACTCACCTGAAATAGGGCGGTATGTACAGTCAGATCCGATTGGGTTGGACGGGGGCTTAAATACTTACCTCTACGTCGGCGGAAATCCGGTCGGCCTTACAGACCCTCGCGGTCTGGCGAGCCAGAGCGAAGCTGATCTGACTAACGCTATCCGGAATAACAGCGCGCTAATTCAGAAATACGGCAAGGGTCTCATCAAGAGCGCCATCAATGCCGGCATTGGAGGTCTTTTCGGAATCCAGTGTGCCGACGAGTTTTGCGTTAAGCGGCTATCAGCCACCTTCGACAGAATCATTGAATGCTGCTCTCTGAAAGTAACGAGTTTCGCGACCTCGGTGCCAGATCCTATGTCACGCGGCGTAATTGGATCGCAAAGCGGAGGGATACTTGGGGCGTGCATCGAACATGCGGGGAAGATCACGCAATCACCCGCCTTCAAGAACGCCTGCCCGGGATGCTAACCATGAAAACGAGACATACGCTCATTGGGCTGCTCGCAATCATTGCATGGCTTCCACTTCTGATAAGACTGTACGCAATGTTCCCAGTCTTTCTCAACACTGGGATCGAGATGGAAATCTCGAAGATGGCATCAGATATGCGCGATGCGATCGCGGCCTCATACGGATCGCTCGAAGCGTACATCGGTGATCAGAAGCAGAAAAACTGGTTGGTATGGGCGATCACGTTAGTGGTGTTCGTTGGCGGCCTCGCGTCGGGATTCTTCGCCAGGGAAAAACTGAAGGGATGGAAGTTCGTGGTAATCGTGATGTCCGGGGTGTTCGTCGTTGCCTACCTCTTCGAACTCTTCCAGACAACTGGCGGAGCGTCTATCGGTTCCGTCGTTGATATCAAGATCGCTTTAGCGAATGCAACCCTCAAAAGCAACGGTCAAAATGCCTTTATTGCATTCATCGTGACGGAGATGCTGTTTCTTGCCGCTTTCATAGTCCATTGTTTGGTTGTTGTTCTGACTGCTGCAGAAATTCGGTCTTCAGGCCCATGAAAAAATTGAGGCGATGAATCATCGAGAACAAGTCGCGACTTGAATTTTAAACGCCCCAACGCCCGCGTTCCTGCGGGCGTTGTCTTTTTTAGCCGCTGATGCCGAGGCGGGTCTGCTGCTCGATGTGGTGGAGGGCGTCGGTGGCGTTGAGGAT
>JAYTFO010000223.1:0-21328 GCA_043734305.1 Acidobacteriota bacterium
TTCAATGGTAGATTCACCAATCGTCTCTTCGATTCGCTCTTGCGGATTGTCGTAGAGGTCGATGAGGCGCGGAAGGGAGAGCTTTTGCGGCACGTCATACTTCCGCTCCTGCCAGATGAAATGCAGTTTATAGTTGCGCCACTTGACGGCATACAGTTCGGGCGCCCCGACCGACGCCTTGAAGATCGCGTAGAATTCCCGCCCCGACTTCTCCGTCTTGCCGAGCAGAAAGTCGCTCTGATCGATGCCGTCGATGGCGCGATCGGTAGGAACAGCGGCTCCGCATAGCTTGGCCAGCGTAGTGTAGACGTCGGTGATCTGCAGCATCTCATTGCTCACCCGGTCCGCCGGAACCTTGCCCGGCCAGCGGATGATGAACGGCACGCGCAACGCGCCTTCCATCGCGGTGACATACGTGCCGGTCCAGGGGCCAGCCCAGCCGCGCCACGGCATGGCGTCCTCAGGGCCATTGTCGCTGGTGAAGATGACGATGGTATTGTCCGCGAGCTTGAGATCCGACAACGTATCCAGGATTCGCCCCATGTTGAAATCCATTTCGGCGAGCATGTCGGCGAACGGGCCGTGGCCGGTCTTGCCGGCGAACGCCTTGCTGACTTCGGTGGGCATGTGGGGCTGGGTGAGCGGCACATAGGCGAAGAAAGGTTTGCCCGCCTTCGCGTTACGCTGGATAAATTCGATGGTGCGGTCAGTGACGGCGTTGTCCATCTCGCGACGAGCTTCAGCGTCGTACACTTTGATCTTGCGCGTTTTCTCGCCGCGGCGGCCCTCCATCACATACTCAAAGTGGGCGGACGACGGATCGAAGTCGTGCTGCTGCGGCCACCAGCTTTCGTCCGAGGAATTCGGGATGCCGTACCATTCGTCGAAACCCTGGTCGTTTGGATAACGACCCTCGCTGTCCCCGAGGTGCCACTTGCCAAAATGTCCGGTGGCGTAACCGCGTTGCGAAAGTAGTTCGGCGATGTCGGCGCCCAGTGCGTCCAGTTGCGTTTTTTTGACTCGTCCCCCGAGCGCGGATTGTAGAGCGCGAAACGTTTCTTCAGATTCGCCGTCGCTGCCGGCGCCTCGCCGGCAGTCCCGAGGGCGCCGCGCCCTTGTTCCAGCCGCCTTACGACTCGCGCCTCGCGACAAAAATATCCCAGCCTCAAGTACGGTCAAGACTTCTGCGGAAGGTTCGCCGAAAAATACTGATTGAGTCCGGCCGCGACCTCTTTCAGTCCGCGGTCGAGATTGGCGTCCAGCGCCGTAACGACCGCTGAAATCTGCTTGCCCTGCGCCGGTTCGCTCTGGGAATAGAAATGCGACCAGACAACTTTGCCCGACTTCCGGTCGTAGAGATCGAACTCCATGGTCACAAGCCCCGCGATATTGCCGCCATCGACTTCCTCGAAAGCGTAGAGCCGGCTGCGCACCACAAATTGCGCTTCCGACGCGTTGCCCACGGCAGCCACGGACTGATAATCCCCGGAGGCATTCAGCACGCGAATCAATTTGCCCTTAAGCATTTCGACGGGCGGCTCCGCCCAACGGCTGTACTGATACGTGCCAATTTCATTGCTGCCGACGCGATAGGCGATGGGCGTGTCCTGAAACATCTCCGGTCCGCGGACGCTGGCGACCACGAGAGACACCGGGAACGTGTGCTTCGCAAGCGTAGGGGCCTGCGGGAGTTGGATCGTGTAATACCGGATCGGCTTGGCCGAGCCGCACCCGAGTAAGCCCAAGGCGAGCGCCGAAATTAGAATACGAGCGATCGTTCGATGCATAGAACACCTCTTCCGTGTGCCCAGTGGCTAAAGCCACCGTCGATTCTTCCGTTTGGGGCACGGCTGAAGTCGTGCCCTCCCAAAAGCAGCCGGCTATTTCTACTTATCGCCGGGTTTGCGATCCTTCACAGAGTCTCCACGAATCAGCGCAGAAGGTCTGGTCTTCAAGGTGTTGGTCAGCTCTTTCACGTTCTCGGTCGTCGCGCGGAGGTTCAACAATATTTGGTCGATGTTGTCGGTGTTGCGATCCGTCGTATCTTTAAGCTGCTCCATGAGTGCCGAAGCCGAGAGCAAAGTGCTCTTCAACTCGACGACAATGGCTCGGATATCCGGGCGATTCTCGACCATCAAAGCATCCACGTGCGACAAGGCAAGGTTCGCTTGATTCATGGTGGCCTTCAGATCGTCGAGCAAGGGGACGAGCTTGGCGCTCGCAGCCTGCACATTCGTTAAGGTAGCGGAAACTTTGGAACGGTCCTCAGCCAGCATTCCGTTCAAGTTCCCCAGGCTGCCGCTGATGTTCGCGCGATTCTTATCGTTCAGAAGATCGTTGACGCGGGCCACCGTAACTTTCAGTTCGACGATCCGTTGGTTCAGGTTGTCCAGAGCCTCATGGGCCACCGGGACCAGGCTGCCAATCATTCCGCCCAGGTCTCCAATGCCGACCGTCTCCACGGATTTCACTTCGCTGCCCGGCGGAGCAAGCGCGGCGTTCTTGGTTCCGGTGCCGACCTCCACATAGTTTTCGTCGAGAGCCCCGAGGCTCGTGATCTTCGCGACGCTGTTGGTTTTCACGGGAATGTTACTGCCCACCGTGAAGTCGATCTCGATGCGGGTCGAGTCCTGCGGGTCGAGGCGCACGTCTTCGACTCGTCCAGCTTTCATGCCTCCGTAGCGGACCACAGCGCCGGGCTTGAGTCCTCCCGCGGATTTAAAATACGTATGATGCGGAACCCCGCCTCTGCTGAATGTTCCGGCAACAGCCAACACCGTCCCAATCAGCAACGCGGATGCAACCAATACAAAGAGTCCTACCCAAGCCTGCTCGCGCGCACTATTCATAACATCCCCTTAAACAGCCCCATGCTCTCAACTCTTCGTGGCCTTCCGGTCTCCGGTGAGCATTTGCAGATAGTCGAGTTCTTCGGCCACTTCCGGCTCGGGCACGCGGTCCAGGAACTGGCGCACCCGCGGATGCTGGCTCGCCTGGAGTTCCGCGACCGTTCCCAGCGCCACGATGTGTCCGCGGTCCACCAACACCATGCGGTCAGCGATCAGAAACGCGCTCGCCAATTCGTGCGTCACTACCACCATCGTGATGGAGTAGGCCTTCTTCAGGTTCAGGATCAGGTCGTCGAGTCCCGCCGCGATGATCGGGTCCAGCCCCGCGGACGGCTCGTCGAAAAACAGGATCTCGGGGTCCATCGCCAGGGCGCGCGCTACTGCGGCACGCTTCTTCATTCCACCGCTAAGTTGCGAAGGCATGTAGTCTTCGAAATTGCCCAGGCCAACTTGCCCGAGTTTGATCCGCACCATGATCTGGATCGTGGACTCTTCAAGATCGGTATGCTCGCGCAAGGGCAACGCAACGTTTTCGCCCACCGTCATCGAGCCGAACAGCGCTGAGCCCTGGAACGACATCCCAAGCTTCTTTCGAATCGCATCCATTTCGCGATCCGAAATCTGCGCGGTGTTCACGCCCCCAATCCACACTTCGCCACCGCTCGGCTTCTCCAAACCGACCAATGTTCGCAAGAGCGTGCTCTTGCCCGAGCCCGAGCCGCCCAGGATCACCATCGTTTCGCCTCGCCGTACGTCAAAGCTGATCCCGTGCAGGATCTCGCGTTCGCCGTAACTCACGCGAAGGTTGACGATCGAAATGGCTGGGATGCCAGTACCGGAATCGCTCATCTCTTTCTCTCGTTCGGCCGATCTTCCGGCCTGAAGCGCGAACTCCTCGTTTACTTCGGATTAATAAGGTAGAACAAAGCCGTAAACACCAGGTCGACAACAATCACCAGCGCAATCGAGGTGACCACGGCTGCCGTGGTGGAGCGTCCCACCTCTTCAGCGCCCGCACCGGTGGCGAATCCTTCTTTGCATCCGACCGCGGTGATGACCAGGCCGAAGAGCACACTCTTGATCAGGCCGGTGAACACGTCGCGCAAAACGATCGCGTCTCGGGTCGCGTGAAAATACGAGGCGAAGGTGAAATTGGCGCCAATGACTCCGAAGACGCTTCCTCCCACCACGCCCATGAAGTCAGCCCAGATGGTGAGGCAGGGCATCATCAGCAGCATGGCCAGAAACTTCGGCGCGACCAGAAAGGCGACCGGATCGAACGCCATGGTTCGCAGCGCGTCTACTTCTTCGGTGACTTTTTTGGTGCCGATCTCGGCGGCAAACGCGGACCCCGAACGGCCGATAACGACGATAGCGGTCAGCAGCGGACCGAGTTCTCGCAGAATCGAGAGGGCGACCGCGCTGGCCACAAATTGCATGGCTCCAAATTGCCGCAACTGGTAGGCGCTTTGCAGGGCCATGATCAAGCCCACAAAAAAAGTGATCAGCGAGACGATGGGGATGGCTTCGACCCCCACCAGCATGCCTTGATGAATCGCGCGATGGGGGCGCAGGCGCTGTCCCCGGAAAGGACCGATGAACGTGAAATAGGCGGACTGGCCCGCCAGGCTTGCCAATCCGCCCACGTAGGCGAGGCCGTTCAGCGTCCACAGGCCGACCAGGCCCGGCACGGCCACGATTTTTTCCTGCACTTTCAACGTCAACGGCTCCCTTTCCGGGGAATTACTTCAGCGATTTCGCAGACAAGGCTTAAGCGTCGAGAGCCTGCTGCTCGGTTTCGCGGATTTCAAACACTCCGGTCAGACGCGTGAGTTGCAATACCTGAAGAACGGCGCCGCTCAATCCAAATAGGACCAGCCGCTTCTTCGATTGCCGTGCCTCTTTGAAAACCTCCAGCAGTGACGCGATCCCGGAACTATCGATGTACTTCACCGCGCCCATGTTCACCACCACACGTTCGGTCCCTTGCAGGGAATCCAACAGCGTCTTACGCAAGACCGGTGAATTGCCCATGTCAATCTGGCCGACGACGTCCACGACCGTAGTCCCTTGTACGTTTCGAGTTGAAGACTGCATCTGTCGTTCCATGTTCATCCTTCCCCACGGCTATCAGCCAGGGTGTTCACCGGCTGGTCGATTCTTTTTTGGACCGCTGACGATCAGCGTCCCCTTCGAAAATCACTTCCCACCCGCACTCCCTTTGGCTGTGGGCAGGCGCTTGACGAGTCGCAGCCGGTTTCCTTCTGGAACTCGCTCGTACGATACCTCATCCATCATCGCCTTAATCAAATGGGTGCCCCGTCCGCTCAGCGAGACCTCATCCAGAGGCTGGCCGCAGATCCTGGCCGGGTCGGGTGGTTCGCCCCGGTCGAGCAGGGTGAACTCCATTTGATCGCCGACCGCCCGGCAGTTCAGTTCGATCTCCTGGTCATGGCGATTCTTGTAAGCGTGCCGAATGATGTTCGCCAAGGCCTCGTCCACGGCCAAAGTGACGCCCTGGCACGATTCCTCCGTCAAACCGAAAACCAAGCCCAGTTCACCGACCGCGGCACGGACGACAGACAGGAAGCGCGGATGGCTTGGCATCACAAGTCTCAAATGAAAGCTCATTTGGCTCCGCTAAAACTGTCTCTCTAGCCGGTCACGTCGAACGCGCTGAGTATTGTAATGATTTGCTCGCTGGGGGGAGTCCTACACGAGCGACTAAAATCGCCGCAAATTGCGAAAAGGAAATATAGCACTGGTTTCGGAGTTTGCCTAACCGGGCAAATTTCCGACACGATCGACCACGATGAATGGCCCTCACTCCTTCGAGGGGGATAGCGAATACTTTCATTCGCTTTTAACAGGCGATTCACAGGGTCAACGAGTCTCCGGTTTATAGTGGGGCGTCCAGCGCTCGACGGGCTGCAACGGTCCGCGCGGCAGGGGATATGAATCGGCTGAACTCGGGAGCAGCAGTAAGAAAATCATCCTTCGAGCTGGAAGCCGCCCCATTGTCCGATCCATTGTACGTTTATCGTACGAAAATGCTTTGCGCTTTGGAGTTCCACGGACACCATATAGCGACCACAGGATCCCATAGATTCGCCAAAAATGATCAGGAAAACGGAATCTACTTCTCGGCAGTGGGCTTGAGGTGTGCCGGCTCTTCGAGGATATCAAGGAGCGCGCTCGCGCAATAGACTCGGTCGCGCTTCGCATCGCCTGTGCGTTTGACAATCTCCGCGCGTTCTAGCCGTTCGATTGCGCGCTGCGCTGTCGTGAATGCGACCGCCAATTTTCCGGCCACTCCATTCGTAGTGATAAAAGGATTTGCTCCCAAGAGTTCGACGACGCGCAAAGGATTGTTGGTTGACGCACCGGAGACTCTCTTCTGCCACTGGGCCAGCAGTTGGTTGATGCGCATGGCTCGACTCAATGCATCCTCGGACATGCGAGCGACTCCCAGCAGGAAGTATTCCAGCCAGTCGTTCCATGCTCCCCGTTCGCTGATCCCGCGCAAACCGTCGTAGTAGTCCCGCCGCGAAGCTTCAAAGAATGCCGACAAATAGAGCAGCGGGGTTGGAAGAATCTGGCGCTCAATCAGGAACAACGTTATCAGGAGGCGTCCAACTCGGCCATTGCCATCAAGAAATGGGTGAATGGCTTCGAACTGATAATGGGCCAACGCAATGGTCACCAAAGGCGGCAGGGCCGACTCATGCAGGAATTTTTCCCAGGCCGCCAGACAGGGCTCGACTTCGCCGGGCGGGGGTGGGATGTACGAGGCGGTGGCGACAGTACTGCCAGGCTTGCCAATCCAGTTCTGAATCTTGCGGAAACGGCCTGGCGCGGCGTGGTGCCCCCTGATCCCCGTCGTGAGCTTTTCATGCAACTCGCGAGTGAGCCTGACGCAAAGTGGCAGTCTCTTAAGTCGTGAGATTCCGTGCTCAAGAGCCACAACGTAGTTGCCAACTTCCCGAAGGTCGTCGGGGCTGCGATCCACCGTCGCTCCGGCCTCGGCGGCGAGCAGCTCACCCAGCGTAGCCTGAGTACCTTCAATCTTGCTCGATAGCACAGCTTCACGCTGTATGAAGGGGCGGATTTAGGACATGGGGATTGGGGAGTCGTCCTCCTTCGCCTGCCAATCTTCCAACGAGCCGGTCTGCGTCCGATAGGGCGCCAATCAGCCGCGGTGTCCAGTCAAGTTCGGGAGGTAAGGGCGCAGGCACAAAGGCGGAGTAGCTACCTTGCGATACTCTCTTGCCGGGAATGTGGGCCGTCTTGGGCATTGGCAGTTTCAGAGTCGAAAATACTGTTTCTGGCTATTTTCACAATCCATGATAATCGAAAATAGCGACCCTGGCTAGTTTCGCCGATGATAACGGCCTTTGATTCCCAGAAACGCCACAAGGGCAAAAAAGGCCCCATTGTCCGATCCCTTGTACGTCTATTGTACGAAAACAACTGGCGATTGCGGCATTCGCCGATGCGAAAGGCGCCGATCTCGTTGTGCTCGCTAGCACCGCACGCGGCCCCGCCTTTCGGTTGCTGCTCGACTCGGTAGCAGAAGAATATTCCGCACGGTCAATTGTCCGGTTTTTGTGCTTGGACCCACAGGCATTAGTTGAACCTCCACCCTGTAGCAAATATCAGCTATGGAGTTTGTTCTGGACCATCGGCTGGTGACGCTACGACCAAAAGAATTTCAAGCTCGCAACCCGCCCGTCGATAAGAGGAGGTATGTGCGAACCACATCCCGTACTCCGCTTCGAGGGCGATCTCGGCATTGCGGGAGCAATGGACCTAAAGGAAAGACTGCGGGACGCACTGGCAAAGGGGCAGGGAGTGGAACTGGATATGGCGCTAGCCGGAGATCTGGATATTACGACGATCCAACTCATTTGGGCTGCCGCGCGCGAAGCGGAGCGGTTGGGAACTTCGTTGAGTGTGACCGGACTCGTGCCCGAGGCTACCCGCAGCCAGTTTATTGATACCGGGTTTGAGAGTTTTCTTGCGTTGGTGACTTCAGGAGATGTTTTCCAGGAACCGCCAGCAACGAGGAGTGAAGGCGGCGATGATCGACAAGTATAAGGAGGCGTTTCAGGAAGAAGCTCGCGAAATCCTTCTGGATTTAGAGGCGGCTTTGCTTGAACTCAACGGGCGGCCCGATGACGTCGAATTGGTGGGCCGAGCATTTCGAGCACTCCATACGATTAAGGGCTCGGGTTCAATGTTCGGGTTCGATGATATTTCTTCCTTTACGCATCACGTCGAAAACGCCTTTGACGAAGTACGCAATGGCCGTCTCACCGCATCTGCGGAATTGATCAGCCTGGCGCTGGGGGCGGTTGACCAAATCAAAGCCATGCTCGAGGAAGCTGCCGGGCAGGGCAAGGCGGACGCTAATAACGCCGCCGGTATTCTGTCCAAGTTGCGCAGTCTCACCGAAGCACCGAAAAAGCCTTCGAGTGGCGCTGCCGCTTCGATGGCATCTCCCGAGCCTATTTCGGCACAATCAGAACTGGTTCCTTCCGGCCCCGTCCCATCCGATCTCGTTCTGCCGGCGCAGAATGCTCTCGCCGAAAAGCCAACGAACCCTTTGCTCGATTGGAGTATTCGTTTGCTTCCTAAGGCAGATTTCCTGCGGACTGGGGCCAATCCGGTCTTGCTGTTTCGCGAATTGCGCCATATGGGGGCACTGCGGCTAACCGCAGATACTGCAGGCGTACCTGTTCTTGGCGAACTCGATCCTGAGTGTTGCTACATCGCATGGGACATGGTGCTGACTACGACGGCTGGAGCCGATGAAATCAAGGACGTTTTCATTTTTGTGGAGGACAGTTGCGAGCTAAGCCTGAACCCCATGGCAGCGGAGCATGCCGCTCCAGCGATCGATACCAGTGTTCTGCAAAAGGAACTAGAAGTTGACGTAGAAGATCGAGCGACCCCGGCGTCGGCGGAAAAGGCTGTCAGCAAAGGGCCGCGCACAGCGGATCGCGGACCAGCCGCGAGCATTCGGGTTGCCGCCACCAAACTCGACCAATTGGTCGATCTGGTTGGTCAGTTGGTGACCGTGCAGGCCCGTTTGGGAGAGATTGCGACGCGCAGCGAAAACCAGGACATGGTAGGGGTCGTGGAGGAAATCGAGGGGTTGACGGCGGAACTGCGCGAAACTTCGATGAGTATGCGGACGGTGCCGCTGCGTTCGATCTTCGAACGCTTCAAGCGGTTGGTCTACGACCTGGGGCGCACTTTGGACAAGCAGGTTGAACTTACGTTTGAGGGTGGCGAGACGGAACTCGACAAGACGGTGATTGACCAGTTGGGCGATCCGCTGATGCACCTGATTCGGAACAGTATGGATCATGGCATTGAGACTCCGGAACGCCGTCGGGTTGCTGGTAAGCGCCCTACAGCCACCATTCAACTTTCGGCGCGTCACTCCGGTGCGCAAGTGCTGATCTGTGTTTCCGATGACGGCAAAGGTATCGACCGTGAAGCCGTGCGCGCCCGAGCGATCGAGAAGGGCCTGCTGGCTGCCGATGCCAATCTTGGCGAGTCCGAGCTACTTTCTCTGATTCTGGCACCGGGTTTTTCCACCGCGCGGGAGGTCACCGACGTTTCTGGCCGTGGAGTGGGTATGGACGTAGTGCGCCGCAACGTCGAGGCGCTGCGCGGAAGTATTGAAGTGTCCAGCCAGCCGGGGACGGGATCGAAGGTGACGCTGCGGCTGCCCCTGACCCTGGCCATTATCGACGGATTGCTGGTGCGGATTGGCACAGCGCGGTTTGTGATGCCGGTCGCCAACACGGTCGAGTGCATTGAGCTGACCCGCCAAGACATCGTGAATGCCGCGGGCAAGCACATCGCCAACATTCGCGGAGAAATGATTCCCTACATCCGGTTGAGCGAGTACCTGCAAATCCCCGGGGAGCGGCAGGAGCGCGAGCAGATTATGGTCGCTGAAACCGAGGATGGAAAGTTCGGGTTTGTGGTGGACCAGGTGCTGGGCGACCACCAGACCGTGATCAAGAACCTCGGGCGACTCTATCGCCATGTGCAGTTTATATCGGGGGCGACCATTCTGGGCGATGGCAGCGTGGCCCTGATTTTAGATCCGCACCGCTTGGTGCAGTGTGTGCTGCGCAGCGCAACGACGAGTCCGAATACACGGGCGCGGCCTGCTCCGGGTGCAAAACGGCAAGGGTTGGCCAAAGCCTCAACCGGCTCCTGAAGGGCGCTGCGCAGGGGTCTTTTGCGATCCACCATGCGGTGAACAATTCAGTCCCACGTCCGAACATAAAAAGGAAAATCAAAATGAAGACTACGAAGACGAAGAAAGAAAAAAATAATGCCGCGTCGACCGGCGTGGGACCAGCCCTGCTGCAGTCCATGGTGGACAGTCTCCCAATTAACGTGATTCTGGCGGGGTTGGACCTGAAGATTCAGTACATGAACCCGGCATCGGCCAAAACCCTTGGCACGCTGCAGCAATTTCTGCCAATAAAAGTTTCGGAAATGATTGGGCAATCGATTGATGTCTTCCACAAGAACCCGTCCCATCAGCGCAGCATGCTGTCCGACGACAAGAACCTCCCTCATCTGGCGCGCATCAATGTGGGCACGGAAATCTTAAGCCTTCTGGTCACTGCGATCTACGACAAAGACAAGAAGTATTCAGGGGCGATGGCGACCTGGGAAATCATCACGGAAGCGGTTCGCATCGAAGCCGCGAAGATTGAATTGGACGGACAAATCGCCGCCATCAGCAAATCGCAGGCGGTGATTGAGTTCAAGATGGACGGCACCATCATTGCCGCGAACGAGAATTTTCTGAAGACGCTGGGTTACACACTGGAAGAGATCAAAGACAAACACCACAGCTTGTTTGTTGAAGAAGCGTACCGGCAGAGCTCCGACTATCGCGAGTTCTGGGCAAAGTTGAACCGGGGTGAATACGTCGCGGATGAGTTCAAGCGTATTGGCAAGGGCGGGAAAGAAGTGTGGATCCAAGCTTCCTACAATCCCATTTTCGATGGAAACGGCAAGCCGACCAAGGTAATCAAATTCGCCACCGATACGACCCAGCAGAAGCTGGCGACATTGGACTATACCGGCCAGATCTCCGCCATCGGCAAGTCGCAGGCGACAATTGAGTTCAAGATGGACGGCACCATCGTTAGCGCGAACGAAAATTTTCTGAAGACGCTGGGTTACTCGCTGGAAGAGATCAAGGGCAAGCACCACGGAATGTTTGTCGAAGAAGCGTACCGGCAGAGCTCCGACTACCGTGAATTCTGGGCGAAGTTGAACCGGGGTGAATACATCGCGGAGGAATTCAAGCGTATCGGCAAGGGCGGGAGAGAAGTCTGGATTCAGGCGTCCTACAATCCGATCCTCGACCTGAACGGGAAGCCATTCAAGGTGGTCAAGTACGCCTCCGACCTGACGCCACAAAAGCTGGCGCTCAACGCCATGATTGCGGATGTGGCAATGCTGTCCAAGTCGGCTACGGAGGGCAATTTGACAACTCGAGCCGACGTTTCTAAACACGTTGGCGAATACCGGAAAATTGTGCAGGGAGTGAACGATACCCTGGATGCAGTGATCACTCCGCTGAACGTGGCGGCAAACTATGTGGAGCGGATCAGCAAAGGCGACATCCCCGCTCCCATTGTCGAGGTGTATCAGGGCGAATTCAACACTATCAAGAACAGTCTGAACACGCTCATCACCGCCATGGACGACATCACGCGTGCGGCCCAGGAAATCTCGCGTGGCAACCTGACTGTCGCCATCCATGAGCGCTCGAAAGAGGACAAACTCATGCAGGCTCTGTCTGCCATGGTGAATGATCTGACCCGCACCGTCAGTGAGATTCGCACCATTGCCAGTGAAGTCAGCTCAGCCAGCCTGTCGATCAGTACCGCTTCGGTGGAGATTTCAAGCGGCGCTACGACGCAGGCAGCTTCGGCGGAGGAAGCTTCCTCTTCGATGGAGGAAATGGTTTCCAACATCAAGCAGAACGCCGATAACGCGCAGCAGACCGACAAGATCGCAAACAAGTCCGCCAAGGATGCGCAGGAAAGCGGGCGCGCAGTGGTGGAGGCGGTTACGGCCATGAAAGAGATTGCCAGCAAGATTTCCATCATCGAGGAGATCGCGCGCCAGACCAATCTGCTGGCCCTCAATGCCGCCATCGAAGCGGCTCGAGCCGGGGAACACGGCAAGGGATTTGCGGTGGTGGCCGCGGAAGTTCGCAAGCTGGCGGAACGCAGTCAGAAGGCGGCCGGAGAGATCAACCAGCTTTCCGGAACAACGGTTAAGGTTTCGGAAAAGGCGGGCGAGATGCTGGATAAACTCGTTCCCGACATTCAGAAGACGGCGGAGCTGGTACAAGAAATCACCGCCGCCAGCAAGGAGCAGGACACCGGCGCGGAGCAGATCAACAAGGCGTTGCAGCAGCTGGAAAAGGTCATTCAGCAAAACGCGTCGGCTTCGGAAGAAATGGCGGCAACGACGGAGGAACTCACCGGTCAGGCCGATCAATTGATGAGCGCTTTGGGATTCTTCCGCACCGGAGGGGACCCGCCGGCACACGCGATGAAAGCAGCAGCTGGAGCCGGGGCCGGTCGCACGACTCCGGGTGCAGCGCCCAGGCCGAGCGCGCAGGGCGCCGCTAAATCCGGCGTCGCCTTCAAGATGAAAAACAAGGATGACGCGACGGACAAGGAGTTCGAGCGCTACTAGCGGGCAGCCGCACGCATACGAATGCAATCCAACGCGGAGCGGTGGATGACTGGGGATCGGAACGACGGGAATCAGAACGCTTCAGGAGACGACTATGAGTGTCAGTGATATCACGGAGACGCGACAGTATCTCACTTTCAAGCTGGGCACCGAAGTATTCGGCATCGATGTGGCCAAGGTGCGTGAGGTGCTCGATTTTACGGCCATCACCGAGATTCCGAGGACGCCCGAGTTCATGAGCGGCGTCATCAACTTGCGCGGGAGTGTGGTGCCGGTGGTGGACTTGCGTCTGTGCTTTCAGATGTCAAAAACGGAACGTACCCGCAATACCTGCATCGTGGTGGTGGAGGTTCTGCTGGATGGAGAAGCCACAGTGATTGGCGCTCTCGCCGATTCGGTGGAGGAAGTGATCGACATGGAACCATCCGAAATTCAGCCCGCGCCGAGAATCGGAACCCAGATCCATACCGACTTCATCCACGGTATGGGGCGGCGCGAATCACAGTTCATCATGATTCTCGACATCGACCGTGTCTTTTCCGCCGAAGAGCTTTCGTCCGTGCGCAATGCGGAAGGGAGTGCCCTTGAAGCCAGTGCGTAAGATCGCTGGGCCAGCCTGCCAGGTGCCTTCTGGACGGATGCCATGAGTGCGCAGGCCGACACCCTCTCCAAGAGGGATCTGGAACGCATCTGTGGCCTGATTTACCAGGAGTCTGGCATAAACCTCAGTGCAGAGAAAAGAATCATGCTGGAAGGGCGGCTGAAGCGGCGGATGAATGCGCTCAAGCTGGAGTCCTATGGCGAGTACTGCAAGTACGTTTTTTCCGCAACGCGCGATCCCGAAGAAGTGACCCGACTGATTGATGCTGTGAGTACGAACAAGACCGACTTCTTCCGCGAGAAAGAGCATTTTGACGTACTGGTGGCGAAGGTGCTCCCTGCGCTGACGGCTAGGGCTGAAAGCGGGCGGGAGCTGGTGATCTGGAGCGCGGGCTGTTCGACCGGCGAGGAGCCTTACACGCTGGCCATTGTCTTGACCGAGTACGCGTGCTTGCATCCAGGTTTCCGCTTCCGGATTCTGGCCACAGATATTTCGACGGCGGTGCTGGAAAAGGCGAGTCGCGGTGTGTTCACGACCGAAGTGGTGAATCCGGTGCCACTGGAATTGCGGCGAAAATACTTTTTGCGCAGCCGCGACCGCGAATCGAATTTGCTGCGCGTCGTTCCAGAGTTGCGCCAGAAGATTGAGTTCCGCTACCTGAACTTGATGGAAGAATTTGGGAAGTCCGAGGTGGCCGACGCCGTCTTCTGCCGCAACGTAATCATTTATTTCGACCGGCCCACGCAGGAACGCCTGTTTCGCAAGTTCGCCCACCATTTGACGGAGGGCGGGTACGTGTTTGTGGGGCACTCGGAGAGCCTGCACCACATGGACGTGCCGCTGCTGCCCGTGGCGCCGGCTCTCTACAGAAAAGCCGATGGCAACGACCGAGGATGAGCTTCCCGTGGTCTTCCTGCAGCCCGGCGAAGTTCATGTGGCGCGCTGTCCGGCTCTGCTCAGAACGTTGTTGGGGTCCTGCGTGGGAGTTACGTTTTGGAGCCCGCGGCTTGGGGTCGGTGCGCTCTGTCATGGAGTTCTGCCGCGCCAGCCGGCAGAAAGCTCGTCCCTGGAGGGCTATCGTTATGTCGATTTCGCGATTCGCGATCTGGTCCGGCAATTCGACAGCTTGGGAGCGCATCGCGGGGAAGTTGAGATTAAGGTGTTTGGCGGGGCCGACGTCCTTCCTGTGTTTGCCGACAAAAGCGGAAAGACAACGGTTGGTCATCAAAACTGGTGTGTGGCGCTCGAAGTTTTGGCGGAGGAACACTTGGTCGTACTGGCGTCTGATTTGGGTGGACCGGTGGGCCGTACGATTCAGCTGCACACGGGAACCGGGGAAGTGTTGCTGCGCCGGCTTTCTCGAAAGAGCGGGCAACCGTGGTGAGGAGTGATCTATGAGTGTATCGAAAGTTCATGTTCTGATCGTGGATGACTCCGCCTTGGTACGCCAGACCCTGAGCGACGTGTTTTCCAGCGATCCCGAAATTGAGGTGATTGGGACAGCCGCCGATCCGTTTGTGGCAGCGGAAAAAATTCGGGAACGACTGCCCGACGTCATCACCCTGGATATCGAGATGCCACGTATGGACGGATTGACCTTCCTGCAGAAAATCATGGCCCAGCATCCTATCCCCGTGGTGATCTGTTCCAGCCTGGCGGAGGAAGGTGCCCAAAGCACGCTGCGGGCCCTGGAGTATGGAGCTGTCGACATCATCACGAAACCGCGCATGGGCAGTAAACAATTCATTGAAGAGTCCCGAATCATATTGTGCCAGGTGGTAAAGGCGGCGGCCCGGGCGCGGGTGCGAGCCCGATCCAGTCACGCCGTGCAGCCCAAGCTGACCGCGGATTCGGTGCTTTCGCGGTCGACGGGAGCCATGATTGAGACGACGGAGAAGATTGTAGCCATCGGGGCTTCCACGGGTGGAACGGAGGCTCTCAAAGTGTTTCTGGAGGTGCTGCCCCCGGACTGTGCCGGAATGGTGATTGTGCAGCATATGCCGGAATTGTTTACGCGTGCCTTTGCAAAGCGGCTCGATGGATTGTGCCAGATTTCGGTGAAAGAAGCAGAACCAAACGATACCGTTTTGCGGGGACGAGCACTGATTGCGCCCGGGAATCATCATCTCCTATTGAAGCGCAGTGGCGCGCGTTACTACGTGGACGTCAAGGAAGGGCCGCTGGTTTGCCGTCATCGGCCGTCGGTGGATGTGTTGTTCCGTTCCGCCGCGCGCTATGCGGGACAAAACGCCGTGGGCGTGATCATGACAGGCATGGGGGATGACGGCGCCAACGGCCTGCTCGAAATGAAACAGGCAGGCGCTTACACGCTGGCGCAGGACGAAGAGACTTGCGTCGTTTTCGGGATGCCCAACGAAGCCATCAAACGCAATGCTGTAGACCGTGTCTTACCGCTGGAGGCGCTGGCTGGTGCTGTTCTCGCGCAGGCCAGATGAACTGTCTATGGCATGCACCGGGGCGACCGGCAGAGGGCGAGAATCGATGACGATGACCCTGGTGCAGGAAACCGAAAGTAAAGCCGCGCACCAAGTCGGGAACTCGACTGGCTCGTCGACGAGGCTAACAGCGGGCCTTGCCGCTGCCCAGGCAGAGTTGACTCGGCTGGCGTCTTCCAGCGAGGTGGAAGTCTCGAAGGTTACCCACGCTTTCAGGAGCCTCGCCGGAGAGGCAGGGCAAATCCTGCGGCAGTCCGCTGGCATTGTTGCGTCGGTGGGCAACGAAAACATGAATACCGCGCTCTCCACTGTGCAAGCGTTGTCGGAGACGGTGCAGAAACTTCTGGGGCAACGGGTAGATGCGGCCACCAGCATCCTCGAGACCCTGCAAACCGAAGAGGTCCTGCTGAGCCGCCTGGCTTGGACTACGCAGTGTCAGGAAGCCATTGCCGGTCACTTGAAGGCTTTAAGCGTGCTGACCAATGTGGAAGTAGCGCAGATGGGCGAAGCCGGGAGCGGCTTCCAGTTCCTGGCGCGAGAGTTATATTCCTTTGCCAAGTCCGTATCTGAGCAAACCCAAGAGTTGGCGCGGCAGTCGCAAGGCCGGAAGCAGGCCATCGAAGAAACGCGTTGCGAACTGGCGGCAAGCCTGCCCAGCTTGCGCGCGGAATTGCTTCGCGCGGAAAGCGGTCTCAGCGAGACACTAAGGGTGATTGGCGAGGGGTTCAGCCAACTGGCGAGTGTTCCTGGGCGCTTCCAGATTCGTGCTGAAACGACGACGCAGCAGATCGCGGGTGTGGTATCGGCCATCCAGGCGCAAGATATCACTCGCCAGCAGATCGAACATGTGCAGTCGGGGTTGCAGTTGATTGCTCCGACTCTAGCCGGGGAGGGTTTGCTCCCGCGTGCCGAACTCTCGATCGCTTACGCCGGGCTGACCATTCAAATGGGCCAGCTCAGGAATATTCAGGTCACTGTCGGGAACTGGGTCTCTCAGGTCGGTAGCTGTATCGGCGGTATCCATGAACTGAGTGCTTCCGAAGTGGTCGATGCTGGTGCCATCGTTCTAGCACAGGAATGTGAGCTCGCGGCGCAACTGGCACGAGTGGAAGAGCTGCAACAGAAGAGCCATGCTTACGGGGTCCGCATACAACACACGGTGCAAGAGCTGTTCAGCCTGGTTGAATTAGTGAATGAGCATCTAAAGCGCTCGCAGGCGATTCGTCAGCGCCTGCAACTTCTCACTTTCAATTCGTTGATCGAAGCCCACCACCTTGGTCGTCAGGGCAGGGTTGTCTCGGCGATTGCAAACCTGATCAAGAGCGTCTCAGCCGAATGGATTGTCATCGCCGACCAGTCGCACAGTGCCATTGCGCAGATCGTGGACCTCGCGCGGCAGACCAACCGGGTGATGGAAGTATTTTCCGACAGCAGTTCGGAGAAACTGCGGGAAAACCAAGTGCAAAGTAGTGTTGCGTTGGAAGGGGTGCGGAAAGCGGCAGTATTTGTAGCGCGGGAAGCTGCGCAGATGCAAAGTGTCACAGAGAAGATGCAGACGCACGTCCAGCAAGCTGGCAACACCGTGGAACTCCTGCAGGCGAGTTTTGCCCATCTTGGTGTGGCTCTGGAGCATGTCGAAGCGCTCGCGGGCGGGTTGCAGAAAAGCTGCCCACAGATTACCGAATGCAGCGACCCGGCAGAAGTTGAGAAGTTATTTTCCTTGACTTACACCACCGAGATTGAGCGGCAGATCCTGCAATCGGTGTTACGAGGGACCCCGGTGCCGGTCCTCGAGGCCTCTTTGGCTGGGAATGCGGTGGAATTCTTTTGAGTCGTTTTTGTTCGAACAAGGGCGGGACGCCCGGTTTGGTTTTACGCGCGACAGGAGCATGTGATGAAGAAGATATTGGCGGTCGATGATTCCGCCAGCATTCGGCAGATGGTGAACTTCACGCTGAAAACGGCCGGTTACGAAGTGGTGGATGCCGTCGATGGCATCGATGGTCTGGCTAAAGCCAGCAAAGAGAAGTTCGACATGATTATTACCGATCTCAACATGCCGAATCTCGACGGGATTGGTCTGATCCTGGGAGCGCGTAAATTGCCGGGCTATTCCTTCATTCCGATTCTGATGCTGACCACGGAATCGCAAGCGGAGAAAAAGGACGAGGGGCGCAAGGCAGGCGCCACCGGATGGATTGTGAAGCCCTTTAACGGAGAGCAGCTGGTGGGGGCGTTGCAGAAGCTTTTGAAGTAGGGATGGTTGAGCAGGAATTTTGAAGCAGGAACTGGACATGACTGGTAAAAAACAAAGTGCAGTTTCGCTGGGCAACCCGCAAGTAGGGGCAGGTCTTGGTTTAGGTCTTGGCCCGGCCTTGGACCTGGGCACGGCGCCGCCTGCGGCTGCGCATGTTTCGCTTGGGAATGCACCGGAGACTCCGGGTGTTGCCGGGCATGACATAACGGCCCGCCGAAAGGCTGAAGAGGCACTGAAGGCATCAGAAGAGCATTATCGCCAGCAGTTTGAGCGCAATCTGGCAGGAATCTTCCGCTACAACGGGGAAGGCACCATGATCGCAGTCAACACGGCTTTTGCCCAAATGCTGGGATATCGCTTGCCCGAAGAGCTGGTAGGTCTGGCGCGCGTCGATCTCTATTTTGACCCTCGCGAAGCAGAACGTGTGGGGGACAGCCTCCACCAGGAACGGCACTTAACCAATTCCGAAGCGTGCCTGAAGAAGAAGGACGGAACTCCGATTTGGGTGTTGGCCAGTGTTGGCTGGGTATCGGGTGGAACCGAAGGACCTCAGGTGGAGGGCACCTGCATTGATATAACCGGGCGAAAACTGATCGAGGAAGCTTTGAAAGTGTCGGAGGAGCATCATCGCCGACTATTTGAGCGCAATCTAGCCGGAATCTTCCGCTACACCGACCAAGGCACGGTCATTGACGCCAACCAGGCCTACGCAAGTATGTTGGGGTATGCCTCGCCTGCGGAGGTCGCTGGCCTGCGCCGGACCGAACTCTTCTTCGATCCCGGGGAAGCGGATAGCACGTGGGAAAGCCTGCGTCGGGAAAAAACGCTAAGTAACCTGGAAGTGTGTCTCAAGCGCAAGGACGGGGGCGCCGTTTGGGTGCTGGAGAATATTGGGTGGGTCGAAAGCGGGACTCGCGCAGCTTTGGTGGAAGGCATCTGCATAGACATTACCGGGCGTAAGCTGGCCGAGCACGAAATTGGAAAAGCTCGAGATGCGGCGGAGTCGGCCAATCGGGCCAAGAGCCAGTTTCTGGCCAACATGAGTCATGAAATTCGCACGCCGATGAATGGCGTCATTGGCATGACTGCGCTCCTGTTGGATACGCCCCTGACGGCTGAGCAGCGCCAGTATGCCGATATTGCGCATGCCAGTGGCAAAACTCTTTTGGGGATCATCAGCGATATTCTCGATTTTTCCAAGATTGAGGCGCAGAAACTGACTCTGGAGGTTCTGGATTTCAATCTACAAACCACGCTGCGGGAAGCTGTCGAAATTGTAGCTTTCGACGCGCACCGAAAAGATCTGGAATTAATCTGTCGCGTGGATAGCAATGTTCCCACGTTGCTGCGAGGGGATGCCGGGCGCTTGCGCCAGATTCTTGTAAATCTTTTGGGCAACGCGGTGAAGTTCACGCGAGAGGGCGAAATCAGCTTCAGCGTGGAGTTGGAAGCGGAGTTCGAAAGCACGGCCACTCTGCGGTTTGCTGTGAAAGACTCTGGCGTCGGATTTCCCGAGGAACAAGCTGCCGTGCTCTTTGCACCCTTCGTGCAGGGCGACGGTTCGACCACGCGCAAGTATGGTGGTACCGGGCTTGGTCTTACAATCTCAAGGCAGTTGGTCGAGTTAATGGGAGGGCGAATCGGCGCGCACGGGGCCGTCGGTCGAGGAGCTACCTTCTGGTTCACCGTTACGCTGGAGAAGCAAGCGGGCCGCGACGGCGGATTGAAGGAGCTCTACATTAGTCTGCAAAACCCGAAAGTTTTAGTGGTGGATGACAATGCCACCAGCCGCGCCGTTGTGTGTACTCTGCTGGGAGGCTTTGGTTGCCAAACCGAAGAGGCGGTGGATGCCGCTTCTGCGATGGCTGCCCTGCGAAATGCGGCCTTAGCCAACGCCCCTTTTCGGATTGCCCTGGTGGATTCGAAGATGCCCGGAGTCGATGGGCATGAGCTGTCGGAACGCATCTTCGCGGATACCGAATTGCAGGGAATTGCTCTTTTGCTGATGGCGCCTCTCGGCGGAGAAAGGGAACTGTACGTAGCACCGAAGTCTGGGTTTGTGGGCAGGCTCTCGAAGCCGGTGTGGAAAGCGACGCTGCAACCGATGTTAACGGCGGCGCTACAAAAGAGGAGGGGCCCGGAAACTGCTGCGATGCTGCCTGCTCCGGTCGCGCAGCCCAGCCAAGGAACAGCGAAACTATTGGTGGTCGAAGACAATGCCACCAACCAAAAGGTGGCGATGGCAATTCTGGCCAAGCTTGGGCATCAGGCGGACGTTGTTGGCAGCGGGCAGGAGGCTCTGGAACGGCTTCGGGAGACCAGCTATGACATGGTTCTGATGGATTGCGAAATGCCAAATATGGATGGCTTCCAAACCAGTCGCCTAATTCGGAGCAAGGCTACGGGAACATTGAATGCCAACATTCCGATTATTGCTGTTACTGCAAATGCCATGGCGGGAGATCGCGAGAGGTGCATCGCGGCCCAAATGAACGACTATTTGTCGAAGCCGATCGAGCCTGGGCGTCTGGCCGAGGCCATTCGGAAGTGGTTGCCCCGAACTGATGCGGCAGAATCGGCCAAGTCCCCGGTCGGCCCGGCAGAGCTTCCGAAGGAATTGATTTTTGCGGAGAGAGAACTGGTCACTCGCCTCTCGGGTGACAAAACGCTAGCCAGAATCATTGTCGAAGGATTTGTCAGCGACGGAGCGGGGCAGCTCAGGAGCTTGCGAGAACAGGTCGAGGGCAGGAACGCGGCCAGCGTCAGCATTCAAGCTCACACACTCATGGGTGCCGCCGCCACAGTCTCGGCCGTAACTTTGAGTGCTCTGAACCTGAAGATTCGGTTAGCCGCGACGGCGGGAGATTGGGCTCGTGCCGGTGGGCTGCTGATCCAGTTGGAAGAACAGTTTGAGAAGTTTAAGGCTACTTTGAAGCAGTCGGGTTGGCTCTAGCCAGTACCGCGAAAGGCAGGACAGAATGCATACACTCATTGTCGAAGACGATTTTACCAGCCGGCTGTTGCTGCAAACATTTCTTTCCCGCTATGGCGAGTGCCAAATCGCCATCAACGGCAAGGAGGCGCTGCAAGCCTTTCGTATGGCGCGGCAGGGAAATCGAAAATACGACCTCGTCTGCATGGACATTATGATGCCGGAAATGGACGGTCAAACGGCGGTGCGCAAGATACGGGAACTGGAAGTGTCGGAGGGTATTCTTTCGACGGTGGGAGTAAAAATCATTATGACCACGGCATTGGATGACGTGAAGAATGTGGCCGAATCATTCGGCTCTTTGTGCGATGCGTACGTGTTCAAGCCAGTCGATACAGCGTTGCTGCTGGGTCATTTGGAGAAACTTGGACTTGTCCCACAGGTCGCGGGAGCGCACGGATAAGCTGGGACAATCAG
>JAYTFO010000224.1:0-1818 GCA_043734305.1 Acidobacteriota bacterium
GGTAAACAAATAGTTTATACTCCAAAATGATTCTCTCGTTTGCAGACCGCGAAACTGAGCGATTCTTCACGACCGGGATTACGCGCAAGCTCCCGAGCGGGTCTGCTTCCGATTCGAAGCGGGGAACGCATATGAAGTCGAAATCGTCGACTACCACTAGGACCAGGACACGGAAGATGCGCAGCGGCCTTCCTGCCATTCACCCCGGCGTGTTCCTCTCCGAGGCACTGCAAGAGCTTGGTGTGTCTCAGGCGGAGTTCGCTCGCGCCATCGGGGTTTCTCCGATGCGCATTTCGCACGTCGTCAAGGGCTCGCGTCCGGTCACCGCCGAGCTTGCCCTGCTTTTCGGCCGCGCATTTTCCCAATCCCCGCAGTATTGGCTCAATCTGCAAGCGGGCTACGACCTGAAAACGGCGGAGCTGCGCATTGGTACGCGGCTGGGCGAGGTTCGCAAGCTTGGCTGACTTCAGGGCAACGATTCGAGCGCGGGCGGAGCGCGATCTGAAAGCCGTGCAAGCCTCGGCAAAACCAACCCCTACCTTCTCGATTTGGCGATCCGCGAGCGCTCGGTTCTCAAGTCGGTCGCCAGTTCCTCCGCGATCGAAGGCATTCGGGCGCCAGTCCGGCGGCCTGCTGCAAAGGGCCCGTCCTCCGGGGGACGCAAGGCCACCGCGGTAAAGCCGAAGGGACGACGGGTGCGCAAGGCCTGATCTCGGTCTGTCAACAGGCTGGTTCCGGCTCGCGTTGGTAGGAAATCGACCTATACTCGAAGCCTGTTCTCCAGGAGAGCAGATGGAAAAAACCATTCAAGTGCGCGCGTTCTGGGATGTCGATGCCAAGGTGTGGGTTGCCGAGAGCGACGACGTGCCCGGCCTCGTCACGGAAGCGGAGTCCGTGGACCGGCTGATCGAAAAGCTGAAAATCCTGATCCCCGATCTTCTCGCCGAGAACGGCATCGCACGCGCTGGAGACATTCCCTTCAGACTTGTGAGCGAGATCGAGGTCGTTTCCCGCCAGCGCGCCGCCTAGCCTCGTGGCGGCAGCGGCAAGTCCTCCCCACCTGTATCAACTCCACGTTTCGCTCGACGGCATCGCACCGCCGATCTGGCGCCGCGTGCTGGTTCCTTCGAACGTGACGCTTCGTCGGCTGCACGGAATCATCCAGAAGTCGATGGGCTGGACGAATTCCCATCTTCATCAATTCGAGCTCGATGGCCGTATCTTCGGGCGGCCCGACCCTGACGGCGAGATGTACTTCGAGGACGACTCGCGCCATCGACTGGGCTCGATGCTGATCACGCCCGGCCACTCGATGGTCTACGAATATGACTTCGGCGACTCCTGGCGCCACACGGTCCTGCTCGAGGAGATTCTCGCTTCGGACGATGCGTTCGCGCAGGTTCGCTGCATGGGCGGCGCGCGCGCCTGTCCGCCGGAGGATTGCGGCGGCACTCCGGGCTACCAGGCATTCCTCGAAGCAATCCTGGATCCCTTTCACCCGGAGCACCGGGAAATGCTCGAATGGGCGGGCGGCCGGTTCGACGCCGAGGCCTTCGATCTCGATGCGGTCGATCGGAAGCTTCGCTCGCGTCTCCGCTAGGGCAACCCGTCGGCGCACTCGCCAGCCTTCGCGTTAAGGATCAAAATGATGCTCATGCGAACCCAACCCGGGGCCAAGAACACGGAAATCCGCGAACAGCCAGCCTACACAGTGGCCGAAGGAGCTCGTTATTTGAAGCTTCCGGTGGCCACGCTTCGCTCCTGGGTTGCGGGGCGAAGCTATCCGAAGGCGGGTGGGGTGGAGCGCTTCCAGCCGCT
>JAYTFO010000225.1:0-5726 GCA_043734305.1 Acidobacteriota bacterium
ATTCTCGATGCGTTACTGCCGTAACCGCACGTGCGGGGATTGGCGTTGACCTAAGTTTTGATCAAACCTACATTCATCCGTAGGGGGACGTATGAAGGACATCCATGAGGTTTTGCGCCGCAAGCAGGCGCAGTACGCACAGTTGGGCAAGCAGATCGAGATGCTGCAGCAAGCGGCCGAGAAACTGCGTGAAGTCGCGCCCCTGCTGGCTGAGAATGAATCAGAGGACGACAGCGCCGTGCTGGCAGAGGTAGACGAAGACAGCAGCGCAATGGCCGCCCGGGCCGGAGCACAATCCTCGTCGGCCGCAGCCAAGCCGGCACGCAGTACAACTCCGCGCTGGCCGTAGAGGCAAAGCGCGGGAGCGGGCAGGAGGCTCCGCTTCGATGACATTGCAAGCACTGCTGGTATCGAAGGACGATTTGGCCGCGGAAACGCTGACCCAGGTGTTGGCGAATTTCGGCGTGGCCGTGGAGCGTTCAAGCGCAGCCGACGTCGCGGTGGCACGTCTGGAAGAAGATCACTTCGACCAGATCATCGTGGACTTCGACGATCGCGAGGCCGCCTCTCTGGTGCTGGAAGCCAATCGCCGCCAGCCCGGACCCAGGCATGGCAATCCGGCCGTCACCCTGGCGCTTTTGCAGGATGCGTCCGAGATTCGAGCCATTCTCGGAGCGGGCGCGCACTTCATCCTGGTCAAGCCCATCATTCACGAACAGGCCCATGCGACTCTGCGCGCGGCCACTGCGATGCTCAAACGCGAGCGGCGGCAGGCCTTCCGCGTTCCGGTCCAGGCACCCATCTCCCTTCGCTTGGCTGACGGGCAACATACCGAAGGGATTCTTCTCGACGTAAGCAGCGGTGGAATCGACGTACTGGCCGCTAAGCCGCTTCCCGCTGCCGCGATGGTCCATTTTTCCTTTGAACTGACGGACGGCAACGTACAAGTCGAAGGCGATGCCGAAGTAGCCTGGAGCAGCCCCAACGGCCAATCCGGACTCCGCTTCCTGGATATCGATATTCAAATGCGCGACCTTTTGAACGATTGGCTCGCGACCCATTCGCACGAGGCGTTGCCCGAAGAAGCCGATCCAGTCTCACATTGCAAACTGACCGATCTCAGCTTGGGCGGATGCTACGTGGAAACCGAGTCGCCATTCCCGCAGTCCTCGGCCGTCGATCTTTGCCTGAAGGCATCTGGAATGGAAATCCATACCGAGGGCCTGGTGCGCGTTATGCACCCCACGCACGGCATGGGAATTGAATTTCCCGCGCGCACCGAAGAACAACGCAAGAGCGTCGGAGAATTCATCGAGTTCCTGACGTCTCAACCCGAAGCCAAGCCTGAACTGGAAATTTCTCCGCGAGCATTGGTCGCCAGCGCGGAAGAACTCAACGCATCCGAAGCGGTATCTGAGACTGACGATCCACTCCTGGACTTGCTGCGCAGCGGGAACGTCCTGCAGCAAACCCAGTTCCTGGAAGACCTGCACCGCCAGCGCAATTCATCCGAAGTAAGCCAATAGAAAAAATCTCTGGTAGAGACGAGGCTTGCCTCGTCTACGTTCGCGGCATGAGACGCGACAAGCGCGTCTCTACTCTTGATTTCTTACCAGAGCCTAAGCCCCGCAAAAAAACCGGGGACCAAGCCGACACCCCGTCTCTGGTGCGACTCAATCCCCGGCGGTCTGTTCCACCTCGATGGCCCCAGCCTAACCCGAAAATCCTTTCCCAATATTTCGCGATGGTTAATTCTCCGAGAATTTTTCGGATGCAATAGAATTGCACCCGCACGTGTCTGTTAGACGTCGCAACTCGCCGGGCACGCAATGCCGCTCAGGATGTCATTTCCCTCTTCCAAAATCCCGACCCTACACCTGCTGGCGCTGGCCACCGTCTGCTTTCTGGCCATTACGCCATTTTTCTGGCGCGGATCTCCCTCCGGACACGACTTCGAATTCCACATGTACTCCTGGATGGAAGTGCTCGGCCAGTGGAAGCAGGGGATCATCTATCCGCGGTGGGCGGCGTTGGCGCATTGGGGATACGGCGAGGCGCGCTTCCTGTTCTATCCTCCGGCCTCGTGGGCCTTGGGAGCGACCCTCGGCGCCCTGCTTCCCTGGAAGATGGTCCCCGGAGCCTACTGCTGGATCGTGCTCATTTTGTCCGGCGTGTCGATGCACCGACTGGCTCGGGAGTGGTTGCCCGACCGTGACGCGTTGTTTGCAGCCACGCTGTACGCGGTCAACCCGTATCACCTGCTGATCGTCTATTGGCGAAGCGCCTTCGCCGAACTGCTCGCCGCGGTTCTGCTGCCGCTTCTTCTACTCGCGGTCCTGAGGCTGAAGCAGTCCGGATTGCGACCCGTCCTGTGGCTGGGGATGATCCTGGCGGCGGCTTGGCTAGTCAATGCTCCAGCCTCCGTCATGATTCACTACTCAGTAGCGGTGTTGGCCTCGGTGGCCGCACTGTTAGAACGTTCCTGGCGCCCTTTGTGGCGAACCGCCTTAGCCGTAGTGCTGGGAGCGGGATTGGCCTCTTTCTATTTGATCCCGACTGTTTATGAAACCGGATGGGTGAACATCAACGAGGTTCTAGCGCCGGGCCTGCGGCCGCAGGACAATTTTTTGTTTACAAATATTCCCGACGCCGAGCACAACAGTTTCAACCTGCTCGTCTCGACATTGGCGACGGTTGAAATCGGACTTTTGATGCTCGCGATATGGGGTTCGCGAAGTTGGCGCTCACGAGATAGAAACCGGTGGCTCCAACTGACCTGCTGGGGCGCTGCCGCCGCGCTGCTCATGATTTCGATCGCGAACCCGCTCTGGCAACATCTCCCCAAGCTGCGCTTTGTGCAATTGCCATGGCGCTGGCTCTTGTGCCTGAACGCTGTGCTCGCACTGCTGCTGACAATGTCCAGCCGTCGCTGGACTTCACGTGCCATGGCAGTAACCGTTTTGTTGGGCGCACTAATAGTGGCCGGCTATCGCATCCAGCCGCCTTGGTGGGACCAGGCCGCCGACATCACCGAAATGAGCGACGCAATCTCGGACGGCACCGGCTACGAAGGTACGGATGAATACGTCCCCGCCGGAGCCGATCCGTATGAACTAAACAAAGATCAGCCGCCCGCCGTTGCCGCCTACCAGGAGAATAGACGACCTGAAATCCTGCAATGGGGACCAGTCGACAAACACATCGTCGTTCACGCGGCCGGCATCGAACTGCTGACGCTGCGACTCTTCAACTATCCGGCATGGGAAGCGACCGTCAACGGGAATCGGGTCGCAACCGAAACCACCGAAGTGACCGGCCAGACGGCGCTCATGCTGGTACCAGGCACCAACGACATTCGCCTTCATTTCGGCAGAACTCGCGACCGTACGATCGGAGGTGTGGTGTCTCTACTGAGCCTGGGCATACTGTGGGGAGCATGGATTAAAATGCGCAGTCCCCTGTGATCCCCCGTGCCCCTGTGGTTCAAGCTCTTGATCTTAACCACAGAGGACACAGAGGATCACAGGGAAATCGAATCATCGAGCAAACAATGCAAGTCCTGGTCGCAACCTCGAATCCCGGCAAGCTGCGCGACTTCGCCGGCGCGGCCGCAGTGCATGGAGTCACGATCGTTCCGATTCCAAACTTCTCTTCCCTGCCGCTGGTGGTCGAAGATGGCACGACCTTCGAGGCCAACGCACGCAAGAAAGCCGAAGCCTACAGCCTCGCGGTCCCTGGAAAACTGGTTCTTGCGGATGATTCCGGCTTGGAGGTAGACGCTCTGGGAGGCGCTCCCGGAGTTCACTCCGCACGCTACGCCGCCGAGCAACCTCACCTGGTCGACGCAAACACCGAAGATCACGCCAACAATGCGCGCGTGCTCCGCGAACTCAAAAGTGTTCCTGTTGAAAAACGCAGCGCGCGCTTTGTCTGCGTACTAGCCGCCGCTCGCGATGGCCGCACGATCGCCATATTTCGCGGGGAGGCTGAAGGAGTCATAATCGATGCGCCCCGTGGCGAAAACGGCTTCGGATACGATCCCCTGTTTTATTTTCCGCAGATCGGAAAGACGTTCGCAGAGCTAACGGCAGAAGAAAAAGCCCACTATAGCCATCGCGGAGAAGCGTTCCGAAAATTCCTTGAATGGCTCGATCAAACACGTTGAAGCTTTGGCAGTGGGTCAGTTTCAGATCAGGGCGCGCAAGAGCCTGAACCACCAAGGGCACGAAGTATCACGAAGGCTTTGCGATCGCCGGGGTTCCTTCGTGTACCTTCGTGCCCTTGGTGGTTCCGGTTTCGCAAATTCACCCGCAAGACAGCGTCTACTTTCTTGACTCCCGACTCCGCCAACCAACATAATGACAGGTTGCTTTCGACACTCCACCTCAGATAAGGAACCGTGACGTTGGCGTCGTCTACCCAATCCGTACCGTCGAAGATCAAGCCAGGAGTCGCTCCCCTGCGCGCGGGCATTGGGACATCGTTTCTGTTGCGGCGACTCCATTCGCTTAGCGGCATCGTCCCCATCGGACTCTTTTTACTCGAACATTTCATTTCGAACGCCGAAGCATTCAAGGGACCCGCCGCTTACGCAAGGCAAGTAGAGTTTTTAAACAGCATGCCGTTCGTAACGCTGCTGGAGTTATTCGGCATCTGGATTCCGATTCTGTATCACGCGCTCTACGGCATTTTTGTCTGGTATCGCGGCGATTCGAACGTAGTCGAATATCCGTGGAGCGGCAACTGGCTTTACACGGCGCAGCGCTGGACCGGCATGGTCGCACTCGCCTACATGGTGCAGCACACCTATCACCTGCGCTTCACGGGCATCGTCCTGGGAACGCACCCGGATCAGGCATTCGCGAAAGTCCAGCATGAATTTCAGAATCCGTGGATGGTCGCCTTTTACTGTGCTGGCATCATTGCCGCGTCGTGGCACTTCAGCTACGGCATCTGGCTGTTCGCGGCGAAGTGGGGCATCACGACCGGTGAAATTGCGCGCCGCCGCCTTGGTTATCTTTGCGTCGCGCTGGCACTCGGCCTGATTTTGCTCGGCGGAGTTAGCATGAATGGATTCTTCAAGACACCGCTGCAACCTTTGAATACAAATTCAAGTTCGGAAAATATCGTAGTGCGGCAGTAGACAGTAAAAGTGAAGATCGGATTTCATACAGCATGGCAGCTCCGAAAATAATCGTCGTAGGCGGTGGCCTGGCAGGCCTGGCCGCCGTCATCAAGATTGCCGAGATGGGCGGCGAGGTCGATCTTTTTTCAATCGTGCCGGTGAAGCGTTCGCACTCGGTGTGCGCACAGGGTGGCATTAACGCCGCCAAGAACCTGAAAGGCGAAGGCGATTCTACCTGGCAGCATTTTGACGACACCATCTACGGCGGAGACTTTCTCGCGAACCAACCTCCCGTGAAAGCCATGTGCGAGGCCGCACCCGGGATCATCGATCTGCTCGACCGCATGGGCGTCACGTTCAACCGCACACCCGAGGGCCTGCTCGACTTTCGCCGCTTCGGCGGCACGCTCTTCAACCGCACTGCATTCGCCGGCGCCACTACCGGACAGCAACTTCTCTACGCGCTCGACGAGCAGGTTCGCCGCTACGAGTCCGAAGGCAAGGTGAAGAAGTACGAGCACTGGGAATTTCTATCCGCCGTTCTCGACGGCAAGCGCACCTGCCGCGGAATCTGCGCGATGGATTTGCGGACGATGGAGAT
>JAYTFO010000226.1:0-5459 GCA_043734305.1 Acidobacteriota bacterium
GGCGGTACGCTCACTTGCCAACTGTTTCTGCCATTGCCCCATGTCTTCATAGGTGTCACCCAGAAAAATGTACGCGGAGGCCTTCGCACGTATTAGCGCAGGGTCGCCAGGGTTGGTTCTTAACAGGTCATCCGCGATGGCGATTGCTGCCTGATGACTGTCGACGGCCTTGATGAGTTCACCGCTGCGGGTCAATACTCTACCGTAACGAACATGGAGAATGCTCAGCTCGCGTCGCGCTTCGGGGCTCGTCAGCGAAGACAGCAGAGCAAACGCCTGGCGATAGTTCGCCAGTGCAGCACCGAGGTCTCCCGTGACGAACATGGACTCCCCGACTTCGCCATGGCTTCGTGCCAATTCGAACTGGAGTTGCGAGTCGGTGGGTGCCGCTTTGCCGAGCTGTTCCCGAAGTTCCAGCGCCTTTCTGTAACTCAGCAATGCTCCCGGAAGGTTCCCTAGATTGGAGCGATACGGAGAACCTTGCACATCGCCAACTTTTTCATACGCGGTCGCTAGTTCACGGCGGAGAGAAGCATCGGCGCCTGCTTCCTGGGCCAGTCGGTCCAGGTATTCAAGAGCGCGTTTGACGACCAGTTCTCGCGCTGGAGTCGAGCCGGGCAAGTTTTCGATGGCATCGTGGAACTCAAACAGAAACGAGTTGGCGAGCTGGCGGACGTCATTGAAGTGCTGCTCGGCACGCTGGGCATTGGCCCGGGCGATGCGTGCCTCGCGCACGATGGCGACAGCGCCGGTGACCAGCAGGATGACGACCAGCGCAGCGGCCGCGACTCCCACGTTGTGCCGTGTAACGAACTTGCCGGCGCGATAGCCGAGTGTCGCTTTCCGCGCGATCACGGGCAGACCCTCGATATGCCGCCGGATGTCCTCTGAGAACTGTTCGACCGACGCATAGCGCCGCTCTGGCTCCTTGCGCAGGGCCTTGAGAACGATGTTGTCGAGATCGCCCTTCAGCCGGCGCTTGAGCGTGAAAAACGCTGCATCCCGAGTCCCTTTTGAAGCAAGTCGCGTCAATGCCGAATCTCTTTCTTTGAAGAGATGTTCGCAGTGCTGAGCAGGTGTTGTTCACATTCGACTAGATGCGCCGCAACGACTTTCGGGTCTGGGCTCTCAACGCCGGAAGGATCGACGCTCGACTTGTTGGGAATACGCTGCGCCGCACTTAAACTTTTTTGGTACCAACCGCAGGCCTGCTTCCAATCTTCGGTTCGCTGATTCGAAGTGCCGGCTTTTTGTGCGAGTGCAACGGATGTATCTCCCAGCCCTGCATAACTATTGAAGACCGAATACTGGGCCTCGATATTCCCAGAGGCCAGGGGCTCTGTGATAGCCAGTGCATCCTGGTATTCGCCCCGGGCCTTTTCCGGATTGCCTTGTTGGCGATATACCGAGGCGATCCCGTTTTTGGTCTCGGACAACATTAAGCGGTCCTCGACATCAGAAGGGTCTGCTGAGGCCAGACTTTGGTAGATGGCTTCTGCCTGCGAATAATGCTTAAGAGATTCGTTGGTCTGGCCGTTAGATTCCAAGGTATTCGCAAGTTCAACTTCAATGAGAGCAATGTTGGAGCGGATTAGGGCATTCTTGCTGGACTTATAAAGATCGGAAGCGTCGGCTAAACCACGTAGCTGAAGCGCAAGGCCTTCTTTGCGGTGTCCCGCCTTGCCTAAGTTGAATCCAAGACTAGCGCGAGCTCCGACCAGATCTAAGCGATATTCAGTATTTGTTGGGTCGGCGGCAACCATCGGCTCCAGCAGTTGAGATCCTTTTCGCAGATATTGCGCGGCGTCCTCGAAACGTCCATCGAACTGCGCCAACTGGGCGAAAGAAAAATAACCGACCGACAAGTCCCGTTGTGCCAACGCGCTATTTGGTTGCTTGGCCAGGCGTTCGAAAATGTCAACGACCTCGCGGGCCCGGACCCAGGCTCCCGCGCGGTCTCCGGTTTTAATAAGATCATTTTGCAGTTTGTAATCCGAGACTGCGAGGGAGCGCTGCAAGTTCAGATCGCCCGGCGCCTGCTGGGCCTCCGTCCTTAGAAGCGCCTGGCATTTCATGTGATTCGCTAACCCTGCCTGCACATCGGCCAGGTTTGCCAGGCTTCCATTGCCGCCTCCCTGAATGTCGCCTAGCTTTTCATAATCCGCAGCGAGCTCTTGAGCGACCACTTTGTCGTCGGCGTGGAACTTGTAGAGCAACTCGGTGATGGCCACTGCTTTCGCGGAGTTTTCCAGCGCACTCGTTACATCGCCAAGATAAACAACTTGTAAGTCCGCAATGGCCCGATAACCGCGCGCCAGGGCAACTTGATCCTTTGCATTACCTGGATCTGCGCCCCCCAGCGATTGCCGGATTGTAAGCATCTTGCGGAAGCTGGAGAGAGCACCGTTGATATCGCCGAGATTGGGTTGCCCGGGGTCTCCGCCCTGAACCCGGCCTATTTTTTCATAGGCGTCCGCAAGCTCTCGCTGCAACGAGCGGTCTCCCCCGGATTCCTGCGCCAGACTGTCCAGATACTCAAGCGCTCTTCCGACAATCAATTGACGCGCGGGAGTAGATCCGGGCAGATCGCGCACCGAGCTGTAAATTTCGGAGAGCAACGAATTGGCCAGCTTGCGAACATCGTTGAAGCGCTTCTCCGCTCGCCGTCCGTTGGCAGCGGCAATGCGGGCCTCGCGCACAATGGCGACGGCACCGGTGATCAGCATGATGCCGACCACAGCCGCTGCGGCCACCGCAACTCTGTGCCTTTGGACGAACTTGCCCGCCCGGTAGCTCCAGGAATCTTTGCGCGCTGTGACCGGCAGCCCCTGCAAGTGGCGACGGATATCTTCCGCCAATTGCTCGACCGACGCATAGCGTCGCTCTGGCTCCTTGCGCAGGGCCTTGAGAACAATGTTGTCGAGATCGCCTTTCAGCCGGCGCCGGAGCTTGGAACGTCCTTCGCGCCTCTTGCTCACCGTCGCCCGACCCGTAGAGTGAAGATCGTCGACTTTCATGGTCGCAAGATTGCGGTGCTGGGTCGGGCCGGTTCCACTTCGCAAATGATGCGCGCGAATTCGTGGGGCGTACGCGTGTCCTCGGGGTAAGGAGACCGCCCGGTGAGCAGCCGGTAGAGCACGACTCCCAAGGAATACACGTCAGTCGCGGTCGTGATCGGCTCGCTGCGAATCTGCTCCGGGCTGGCGTAGTCCGGAGTCATAGAGCGCACCAATGTAGTCTCGGCCCCAGCCGAAGGGCTGAGAATTGTTGCGATGCCGAAATCAAGCAGCTTGGGGACACCTTCCGCCGTGACCAGAATGTTGCCGGGCTTGATGTCACGGTGAATCACCAGCCGCTGATGGGCATATTGCACGGCAGCACAAACCTGGCGAAAGAGCTCCAGGCGTTCCGTAATGCCGAGATCGTGTTGGTCGCAATACTGATCGATGGGCGTGCCTTCGATCAGTTCCATGACCAAATAGGGGATACCGTCTTCGGTCGTACCGCCGTCATGAAGCCGGGCGATGTTGGGGTGTTCGAGACTGGCGAGAATCTGCCGTTCCGCTTTGAAACGGCGCAGGCCGGACTCAGTGTCGAAGCCACGCCGGACCACTTTGATGGCCACCTGCTTCTGATATTGATCGTCGGCGCGTACCGCACGATAGACTTCGCCCATTCCTCCGGCGCCGATCTCCTGGACAATCTTGTAGGGCCCGATGAGTCGCCCAACCAGAGAACGCATGGGCTCGCCGCTCTCCGGGCCGGTACTGTCCATGGCGATGGTTTTCAGGAAATCCGAATCAATCTCAGCGTGGGAAAGGATGAAGGACTCGACTTCCTGTCGTAACGACGGATCATTCGCACAGACCCGATCGAGATAAGCGGGGCGCTGCTCAGGATCGAGATCGAGAACGGCGTGGAGCACTTCCTTGACTTGGGCCCAGCGCTCAGGCGTCATGCCGGCAGCCCGCTGATCTCGCGATGCAGCCAGACTCGGGCCGTGGCCCAGTCTCGTTTTACGGTTGCCGGTGAAACCCCGAGGACGGCTGAAGTTTCATCGATGGAGAGCCCGCCAAAGAAGCGTAGTTCAACGATGCGGCTTTGTTGCTGGTCCAATCGAGCCAGGTTGTTCAAGGCCTCGTCGAGTGCGACCACGTCCACGCTGCGTGTTTGCGGGAGGGCCATCCCCTCGTCGAGGGTCAGCGTGCAAACCCCGGCTCCCCGCTTACCCGCTCGATGTCGTCGCGCATAGTCAACCAGGATTTGCCTCATTAACTGCGATGCGATCGCAAAAAAATGGGCGCGATTCTCGATACGCAGGTTCTGCCCGGCCAACCGCATGTAGGCCTCGTTGACCAGCGCTGTGCTCTGCAGAGTGTGATCGGGACGTTCCCGGTTCAGGTGATAGTGGGCGAGCCGGCGCAGTTCATCATAGACCAGGGGTATGAGCGACTTGAGCGCTTCCTGATCTCCTGACCCAAGGGTCGCGAGGATCTCGGTGATGCGCTTGGGCAAAACCTGGGTCAAAAGTCGCACCCCCTGCAGTTGGCACCAGTCGCCAAGTTGGCGGTAACGATACTCCGGGAGCCGATAAAAGTCAATCTACTGAAAACACGGCACTTCCTTGCTTGGGGCTGACGAAATCTGCTGGCTGCCCAGACATATTTTTTTTATGTGAGCTGATTCGACCAGGTTTCGCGCTTAGTGAGAACAGGAAAGAGTGTTTTGCCCGCGGTGCCATGCCCCCAGGTCCCGCGAAACCCAGGAGGGTTGTCATGTCAATGAGTTTTCGTAATCTTACATTCACGGCCCTTGCTGTGTCCTTGCTGTCAGTTTCTACGCTGGCGCAACAGGCGCCGCCTAGCGCCGATACCTTCGTGAGCAGCGGCACGCCCACCACGAACTATGGTTCCTGCATCATCGACGTGGTCGGCTCGGGCAGCAGCACCTATCTGAGATTCAATCTGTCCGGTGTTCCGGCTGGCACGACGGTGAGCAAGGCTACGTTGCGCCTGTACGTGGATGCGGTGGCCAAGGGCGGACAATTCGACGTTTACAACCTGCCCAGCACGCCCGCGTGGTCGGAAAACACGCTGACTTATAACACTCCTCCGCCCGCGAAGGGCTCGTCCGCTACCGGCGGACATCCCATCACGGTGTCGGCGTCGAGTGCAAATACATTCGTACTCATCGATATCACTTCCACGGTGCAGGGATGGCTGACCGACCCCTCCAGCAACAATGGGATAGTGGTGGCGCTGGTGAGCAACACAGGCTATTTCTCCTTTGACAGCAAGGAAAGCATCATCACCAGCCATGAGCCCGAGTTGGAAATCGCGCTCAGCGGGGCGGTGGGCCCACAAGGTCCACAGGGAATACAGGGGCCCCAGGGTTTAACCGGAGCTGCGGGAGCGCCAGGGGGAACGGGTCCGGCCGGTGCAGCGGGGCCACAAGGGCCA
>JAYTFO010000227.1:0-1611 GCA_043734305.1 Acidobacteriota bacterium
AATGCGGCTCATTGGCGGGAAGCCGCCGGCTATGGACTGCATTTCTGCCGCCGGGGCGTTTGGCGCTGCTTGCGACGATTGCTTGGGGCCATAGAAACAAGGCGTGTAAGCCATAACGGATCGGTCCGGAAGTCGTGGAATCCGGCGAGTGGACACACCTCCCCGGTACACGGCCGGAACGGCGCCGCGCGTCAAGATCGAATTGGTGGAGCGCTGGCATCAGGATGTGTCGACAACCATGGGCACCGGAGACGGCCTGCATGGCTGCAGTGTTTCGATTCGCTGCAGTGAGCCGACGCCGCATTGCGGACAGCGGCGCAGCGATTCACCGGTTACCTCTTCATACCAATCTTTGTAATCCAGAGCGGGCCGGGGCAACAGGTCCAGGACGGGAACCGCCAGCAGTTTCCGGCATAGTGGCAAAGCCATCTTGCGATTCGCACTGGCCAGGAATCCGTAATACCGGATGCGCGGGAAGCCGGGTGGGACCGCATGCATCAGGAAGCGCCGAATGAACTCCGGGGCGGGCAGCCGCATGGTCTGCTGCTTTTGTTTATCCTCGTTCCGGTAATCTTTCCAAAGGAAGCCTACTTCGCCGTCGTCCATCGACACCAGGCTCTTCGCTTTAGCGCAGATGATTGGAGATCGCGATGCGGTGCGTGTAGCGGCCCAGGTATTCCAGCACGCGGTCGGGCCCGCCGAAGGGCAGCTTGGCGTAGACCACCCATTCGGTTTGTCGAACCGGATCGAGATGGCGCGCGAAAGCTTGCGGATCCTGCAAGGGCTGCAGGTCGGAGAAGAACTCCAGTTTGCCGGCCCGATAGGCCCGCTCCAGCTACAACCACACCTTGGAAACGCCCTGGCCCGACGGAGCCCTCACGCGCGCTCACGTGCCGCACAAGGTACCGGTGATTCTCAGCCCCGAGGAAATCACCCTGTTGTTCGATTACGTGCCGACCTTGCGCTATCGCGCCGCTTTGATGCATTTCGACGAACAGTCGGCGGAACAGACGTGAGAGCACGCACACCGGCAGAAAGAAACCGGGGAGGCAGGCGATCCAGTGCGCTGAAGCGACGGGGTCGTGATCGGGCGAGAGTCCGCCGCCGGGTACGACGAAGTGGATGTGCGGATGACCTGCTACGGCGCCGGCCTGCGCGTCTCGGAAGCGGTGGCTTTGAAAGTCAAACTTGGCGGCCGAGGCAAACTGATTCACGGCCTCCGGCGACTGATGGCGGTCGTTGAGCAAGTACAATTGATAGTCGCGGATCTCCTCCAGGGTCAGATGTTCGGGGCTGGTCATGTAATAGCGCGCCAGTCCGGTAATGTGGTGGAGGTAGTTGCGCTGTGTCTCGGGCGCGAAGTTGCGCAACTGCATGTCCTCTAACATGCGCTTGCGAAGTGGTGTCATGGGGCTCCTGGAAACGTTGATGTATCGTTGCTTGTAACAACGACCTCATCCAGTGTTGTTCAGGAGCCCCGCCCGAGTACAGGCCTACGGGAAACAGCCGGGGTGACGGCGTTACCGCGCAGCGGTTTAATTCAACGTATAGGTTGCGGCGCCCCACGCTACTCCACTCCAAGGCGTGGTTCGCCTCTGATGACGATGGTGA